>CAYQKO010000013.1:0-18011 GCA_964418205.1 uncultured Muribaculaceae bacterium | reverse complement strand
TTACAGGATAAAATGTTTGAGTCTGATTTTGATAATATGATTAATGAAATTAAACAGATTGAAAGAGAATAATCTTTACCAAAAACAATAAGAATGTGATCAATTATGGAAAAGTTACCAAAAATAGAATATGCTCCAGATGACTATAAAACTGAACCAATGGTTTTATTACATGAAGGATTTAAATATTTATTTTATAAAATAAATGGATATGAACCATATTTTGATTGTTATATGTATAAAGATGAGTTAACTATTCAAATATATTATAATGATACCAATGAAAGTCAAATAACAGAAGGAACTTCCAAAATACGTGCAGCAATAAATGATGGTTCCTTTAGGGAAATATGTTTTGATTTCCCTGAGTGGATTGAGATAATTGATAACTGGAGGAATCTTACGGGTAATCCATTAAAGATTCTTCTTACAGAAGATTCTCCTTATGAGCATGTAACTTTTGATATACGTATAGAGGAGGGTTATTTGTTGAAGTAATTTTTTTATAGGAAAAGGTTTTATTAATAGGAATTAATATAAATAATAAATAGAAAAATTATAAAAATATGTGATAAAAAATGAGTAAAGGTTGTTTTGGGGAATATTCGTTCCACAAGATAATTGAATTAATAAACAAAAAATGAAGTAATTTTTGTAAACTTTTGATGTGGAATCATTGAATAATAAAAAATATATAATTTTTAGCATTTGATTTTGTTTCAAAGGGTTGTTGGAGCAACCTACCACAAAATCAATGCTACGGTTAAAAAAATAGATCACTCGGAATGTGAAACAATTCTAGTAACCAGTTTTAATATCTATCAAAAAGACTATTTAAAATTATCCATAGATAATTTAAATAGTCCTCTACTAAAAAGAGGTCGTTTGACAAAACTAGCGGAAGCTATATTAAATTATATATTTATTTTTAAAAAAATAGTAAAAATGGATTATTCAACTTTTTCTAATCTTACTTCTGTTTTTCCATCATTATACTCTACAATCCAATTTACTTCATCTCCTATTTTAACATCTAGAAATTTCATTACTTCTTTAGGGATTGTAGTTCTGCCTGATTTACTATTTGGTCTTGCTATGGATATTTTTGTTTCATATTCAAACACTTTCATGCCTCCATATTTATATTTATGTACATATAAGTTTAGTTATTAATATATAAATATTTTTCCACTTTATATATAGAAACATTTATATATTTTTAGATATAACTTAATATTAGAAGAAAAATCTACATGTTGGAGCATGTATTTTTTTCTTAAAAATCTCGGAATGTGATAAAAAATGAGTGATGTTGTAATGGTGAATGATGTTTCATTCACAGAAGAAGAATTCCATAACATTATGGAATACGAAAAACCGTTTCTAAATGTAAACGGCGTAATATACACAGCAGAAAACGTACTAAACCTTGCTAATTATGCTAAAAATTTAGAAGCGAAACTAGATTTTCTACGAACAGAACTTTCCAATATAAGTGGTGATGTTGAATGAATAATTCAATGTACACCACCATACCTCCAGAATTAGAAGATTACTACTGGGAAGATCAAATTATTGATAATATGGATTGTCCCGGTGAGGATGATCTCCAGGAAAGATACAAACAATTCCAGTTATATGAAAGATCACCTGCAGAACTCTCAAGATGGGCTCAAGAAATGGAGGAGATCCAATGAGCAGAGCAGACAACATCTGTGAAAAAATACAATCAAAATATGATTGCTTATGTTGCATTGATTATGCTCATACCGGACCTGCCGGTATAAGAGTATTCCTATACTTCCTTGGGAAAACACCTGCAGTAAGGGAAGAATTATGTAACAAACTCAAAAGTAATGGAGCAATTATTGCCATCCAAGACAATGGAGATATAATGATTCATGACTTTGACAGTTTGGAAAAAGCAGTGGAGGCATTATAAAATATGACCTCCATTCACATTTTCCCTAGAAAGAAAACAGAACCAGTACGGTTAGAAAAACAAAACACTACTGAACAAGAAGTGCAAGAATTCATAACCTTCATAAAACATCTTGTTCGTAGATATGCTCCTTATTTATTAATCCTATCCCTACTTTTAAATTTTGTATTTCTTTTATCATTAGTAGGGCCTACTGAATCAGGATTAGTATATCACCATCTATACGGAGGAATATAAAATGTATGATGCAATTAGACAAGCATATTCTGATGTAGGGTTGTATGATGATGAATGTGGTAAAATATTAGATTATGCTCTAAGCAACTTCTCAACATTAAAGAAATTCTTAGACAACTACGATTTAATATTGACCGAGGATTTCTTTGAAATATATCATGATATTTTAAAAGAATATCCTCCACAGGATGAATGGAGAGAAACATGGAGCACATGCGAGTTTATGGAGATGGTTAGTGAGGAACAAGAGATACCACTCCTTTATGTAAGTCAAGACTTATGGTTACTCAAAAAATAGGATAAAAAAATGAATTTATGGGAGGTAAAAAAAGAATGATTCAACTTAAAAAAAGAACACCTGAAACAGAACTAAAAAAAGTTCTCATCTATGGGAACGATGGTACAGGTAAGTCCACTTTCGCTGAAAAATATTGTGAAAAAAATAATTTAAAGCCTATTTGTATTGATGTTGATGATACAAATTACACTCAGGTTCCTATTATTGAAATGGATATTCGTGGAAGAAAAGTAACAGACAATATTATAGAAATCATTAATGAAATTAAAAAAACTGATGAATATGATGCCATCATTTTGGATGGAGTTTCAAGTTTATTAGAATTAATTGTCCCACCAATTAATGATCAAAGAGCTTGGCTGGGACGAGCGAAAAACTTCAACAAAATATTAAACAAATTACTTGAATCAGATAAACATTTGATATTTATTGGGCAGGCCGACATGGCCATTAGTCAAGATCCAAGTTCACCATCACCAAAACCAATTATAAAAGTGAACTCCATGGTGAATGAGAAATATTACTGCATGTTAGAAACTGATGGGACATTGAGGGTTCAAACTGAAAAATTAAGAGGTGCTGATTCCTTACCATCATTTGCATTCGGTAGACTTAATAAAAGATAAAAATTCAAGGAGCAGATTAAATGAGTTTAGAAGATAAAGAAAGAAAATATAAGGATATGGGAGTATTTGGAAGATATAAACCTTTATTAGGTGAGATAACTGAAGAAGATCTCTTAGGTATGGAAACTGAATTCATGCTTGATGATGAATAATGGATGATAAATGTGAAAATTCTTTTAGATGATGAAGAAGGAATGATGTTTGAAGTGCCTTCCAGCACAGAATCAGAACCTCATACCGTGAATCTATTCTATGATCACATGGACTGGTTCTGCAGCTGTATGGATTATTATTATCGTAAAAGGCACTGCAAACATATCACAAAAGCGAAAATGATGAATAATTTAGAGAGGAGAACATGTCAGATTCAGAAAAAATACATGTTGAAGGATTAGTCTCTGTGAAAGGGGAATCCAGGACAAGTAAAAAATACAAGAAATGGAAAGAGGAGATCTTGAAAAATCAAGACACTTGCCAAATTTGTGGAGGGGATAAATGTCTTGAAGTGCATCATGTTTTCGGATTTACTAAGAACCCTCATTACAGGATTAATCCTGATAATGGAATTGTATTATGTAAATGGTGTCATGAGAAGTATCATAATTATTATCCTGGTCCTGCTACTCCAGTAAGTCTGATTAAATTCATCAAACAATTTAATAGAGGCGTGGATTAGAATGGTTGTTCGAAAAATTGAAGAATATTTACTTACTAATGAAGAAAGGTTATGGGAGACATTAGAAAAATATCCTGCTGAAAAATCAATATTCGTAGATTATAATCAATTAAAAGAATATGATTCTGATTTAGCAGCTAACATGATTAACAACCCTGAAGAAATGTTAAATGCTTTTTCATATGCTATTGAGAATATTGATCCTCTTAGTAAATGTATGGATATTAACATTAGAATTAAAAATTGTTGTAATCATATTTCTCTTAAAGATTTAAACAATTCTACTCAAGGGGAGTTATTTTATTCTAATGTAATCATTACTAAAATAAGTGAGATTACTCCTTTGTTAAAAACAGTTGCTTTTGAATGTAGAAATTGTATGCGTGTGCAGGAAGTAGAACAATATGTTGGTGCTGAAAATGTTATAGAACCAAGTTTATGTTCTGAGTGTGGTGGGAGACATTTTAGATTATTACATGATGAATCTAAATTTGTGGATTATCAAATTATTACTGTTAGAGAAGAAGGAACTAATAAAAAATTTAATGTTAAATTATTAGATGATTTATGTTCAGTCGATGAATATTTTGAAGGTCAACAGATTGGATTAACTGGTTTTTTAAAGATTATTCCTGTTAAAGACGGTTTTAAAAATTTTATTGTAGCAAATCATATTAAGAAAATTAATGATCAAAATGGTAAGATATTTTCTTTTGATTTAAAGGAGGATGGTAAAAGACAATCTACTTCAGAGGATAAGGAATGGAGGAAGAAGGTTATTGATAGAGATTCTGTTTGTCAATGTTGTGGTGGTGAAAAACATTTGGAAGCACATCATATTTTTGGGTATAAGAATAATCCCCATTTAAGATTAGATGTGAATAATGGAATCACATTATGTACTTTTTGCCACAAGAAATATCATAGTTATTATGGGTTAGGGGATGCTAATCCTGTGGATTTAGTTAGATTTATGAATCGTTTTAGGAGGTAGGAATGTATGGGGAATAGAGTGTTGCCTACTAAGAAAATACCGATTACTGGGAAGGTGCATGAATCTGACAAGGAGAAACTTAAAAAGTCAGGTTATAATGTGAGGCAGGCTGTTGAATATTTTAACAAAGTAGTGTTGAATGAATATGATAAATTAGACATTGATGAATTTTTTATTAATAAAGAGTTAGAAGATGCTAAAGATGAAGTAATTAGGTTAGAACGAAAATTAGAGAGTATTCAGGTTAAGAAAGATAAGTTATATAGGGATAAGTTGTCTGATTTTCGTGTTAATTCTTATTGCAAGGTATTATCTATTTTTAATGAAGATACTACTAATCAGTCTTTGGATCATTTCTTAGAGGGGAGTTATGTTAAAGATATTATTCGTAAGGAGGTTATTGATACGGATTGTACTGTTGATGATTATATTGGAGGTTTGAAAGAATATTATGAAAAAGTAATACTTGTGAGTAATACCATTTAATGTGGATTTATGTGAATCGGGTATAACTTTATAACTATAAAGTAATACTAGTAAGTCGGGTTAAATTTTTTTTGGTATTACTTGGGAGTAATACATGAGTATTATTATTATTATTATTATTATTATTATTATTATTTTTAATAATTTAATAAATAATAGAATAAAATAACAATGTTATAAAAAAAATAACTGGAGGATTAGTATGGAAAGTAATATTGTAAAAATGGCTGAGGATATGAAATGCCAAGCATGGGATAAAGTAAAAAGAAGGGAAGAACAAGTAATGGAAGATGTGGAAAAACTAATGGAAGAACATGAAAGATTAAAAGAAGAAAACGCAGAATTACTAGAAACAAATAGAAATGCATCTTCAGAGAATATTAAGAGAACCAAAGACTATTTTAAATTAAGTTCTGAACTAGAAGGGTTTAAAGAAACAGGTATGGTTATAGCACAGATGTACTATTTAAAATGTGCTGAATGTGTACAGTTAGAAAAGAAATATGAGTCTTTAAAAGAACAATATGATTCATTATTTGAATCAGAATATGGGGGAGCATAGAATGGTTGATGATGAAATTTTAAAATTAGCTGCTTTTATTTCAATTTCAACATACAGAGAAAAAGCAGTATTTAGCTTAGGTGAAAATGTGAAAATCCCAACCCAGATATCAAAAGATACTGGGGTTTTACCGAATCATATTTCTAAAGTGCTTACTGATCTAAAAAAGAGAGATGTTGGTGAATGTATTAATCCTGAGGAGAAAAAAGGAAGATTATATCGTTTAACTCCTATGGGAATGGCGGCTTATAAGTACCTAATTGAAAATGAAAAGGAATAAAATAAAGGGGGTTAATTTTTTCATGAATAAATATAATGTTCAGTTTCAAATAGAATCAGATTTAGACATGGTGACTCTACACAAAGGATTAGAAATATTCATAGGATTATTAAAAGAATCCACTTCAAACGTGAAATTAGAGGCAAATAAACAATTAAAATTTAAAAATAATATTAAAGGATTGTGAAATTTTATGGAATTTGGATTATTTATGGCTAATATGAAATCTAGATTATGGAATTGGCTTCGACCACCAGAACAAATCAACACTGAGAAGAAACTGGTGGAATCAAGAGTAAAAGAAACACCATGGGTAAACCACGTGAATGGACGATGTAAAGTTAACACTAACAATATTTACTATTATTATACTAATCGTTCCAAATGTTATTTCAAAACCCCTCGTGGCAGAAGACCTATTAAACTCACTGCTTCAGAAGGATTGAGAATTATCACTTTGAAAAAAAGAGGATTTAGTATTGATGAAATTTATGATGCTTACGCCTGGTATTATGATGTTAATGTTTCCACTTTGAAAAATTGGCTGGATAAATATAATCTTGGTTTGATGGATATCGCATTAGATTGGATCATCACGAATGATATTGAATGTCAAGGAAAATCACCAACACAATATCTTCATAAATATGTTGGTGATCTTTAGATGTTATACAAGGATTGTAAATTTAAAGGTAAGAAATCATTCACAGAATCAACAGTTAAATCTGTGCATGAGATTGTTGGGAAGGTGTTTTTTAACTTTAAAGAATTTAACCAACTAAAAGTGAGAGACTATATTGAATCTATGTTAAATAATCTCGAGTTTGACAAACGAGAGAAAGTTTTCATAGATTCTATAGAGAATATTCCTATATCTATTCAAGATCTTGCTTTTATGACGTATGATCATATACTTGAAAACCAGGAGTTATTCTTATGAGGATTCCATTAGTGCACAATACTTCAATGTATAATAATATTAAAAATAAGGTTACAGATATTTTAAGATTAACAATGTATGATTTTGAATGTTTAAATTCTGAAAGGATTGATAATATTATCAATGAATATTTAAACAATGTAACATTTGAAGAAGATAATTTATATTATAATAATCAATTAGTTGATAATTTTTTCCTTTTTGTTGCTGAAATTAAACGAAGAATACAGAGCACAACAATGGATGGTTGGTGAATACTTTTGAGCTTAAATGGTATTTTACTAAGTGCATTGGAAAAAATTCATGATGAATCATACATCCATAAGGTAGAACAGGCAATTGGAGATTATTATGATTCAACTGTTAAAATCACAATATCCGGTGAAAAATTGTTTTTAAATTTTCAAGGAGAGTATGAAGAATTTATTCAACGAACTATATCCTATGATATTTTAAAAAATTTTTTGGATTGCCCACGATTACATAGTAAAATTTCAAATATATCATTAAACTTAAACCAGGAAAATTATTTTGAAATATGTTTGAAGGTGTAAAAAAGTATGAGTGTGAATTTTTTTGAAAAATGGTTGAGGCGGAAATTTGGCATGATTCCCCCTCCTGAACCTTCTCAGAGGCAACCTTGCAGAGATTTGGATGAACTTCAGAAAGAATTACCTTCATTTTGGAGGGAATTGAAAAGCTATTGGAGAAAAAAGAGGAATTGGAAATGAATATAAAACAAATAATCTTGATGAAACTATTTATTGCCTCAATAATTGGTTAGGAGGTTAAATGATGAAAATATATAAAATATTTGAATATATTCCAGGGATGGGAATCTCTTTTCAGGATGCATTGGTACATGAATGTGAATTCAGTAAAGATGAATTTAATGAGATAGTAGCTGAAGCTATCTATGAAACTAAAGAAGGAAACAGAGTAAATGTTCCTGGGGCATTAACATATCTTCTGAAAGAATATGGTTTTAAGACGGCTCATGTGGAGCAAATTTGTATGGTTGATCAGTATATGAGTGAAGAAGAGTTGCACTCTAAAGAATCAATATTCAAAGTATTGATGGATCATGTAAATAGAAGAGGGATATTATGAGGAAATCGGAATTAAAAAAATTATGGCGTGAGGTTAGGCATTTTTATAATGAATTTTTAGAAAGATATGGTTCTGCAGATATAACTCTTTTTTTTGATGATATAGATGAGGGAAGAAGAAGAGAGAACATTCGTAATGTAATGAAATTCAATACGGATGAAGAAATCGTATTATTCCTTACAAATCGTGGTGAAAAAATAGAGTTAAAATATCTCATTTTAACTAATGTCTTTTTTGATGTAAATACTCATGATGGGGATATCAGTATTTGTATAGAGGGAGTACCGTAAATGTGGAATGAGTTTATCCGATTATATCAAGAAAAAAATAAAGAGAGGTGAAACACATGCTTTATAATGAAGAGTTAGATTATGATGTTAAATCGTATTATCAAGCACAAGAGGACTTTGAAACAAGTTTACGGATAGAATTAGAGAAAAAGGTAACAACTCCTTTTGAAATTCTTGAGTTTGGTTTTAATAAGGATAATCTGTTCTATTTTAAAATAAGTGCCGATGATATTCTTTGTGAAGCCGAAATAGAGTGGATTACAGACCTTTGGAACACGAAGTTGCAGAACACGAGGGCTTTTAAAAATTGTGTTCATTATACATTTAGAGGAATATATTAAAAGAAAAATACACGAATGTGATTAATTATGAATGTAGTTAATGAGGAAATAAGAGTGTTGCGTGAAATGATTTCATTTAAAAAAATGCAATTACATGATTCTGAATTAAAGAACCCTGAAAAGGTGGAAGAAGATATTAAAATTCTCCAGGAAGAACTGGAATTAGTATTAAATGAAAGTGGTGTGTTTAATGAGTAAAATTTTAAAATTTAAAGAAGATTTTTATGAAACAGAAGATGGTAAAATGAGAGAAACAACTACATCATTTTACAAAAATTTAAGGACAAAGGGGTAAATGTGAAAAAAATAGGGAGTGGTGTTGATTATGGCTATCTGTCAATATTGTGGTAAAGAATATGAACGAAACTCTAATAGTCAAAAATATTGTTCAGATAAATGCAGGAAATTGGATTATTATGCGAAATTTCATACTTCTTCTTGTTTAATTTGTTTGCCTATGGATTATTGTCAATACTGTGGGGAACAATATATACGGATGGACAATAGTCAAAAATATTGTTCAGATAAATGCAAAAATTATGCGTATAATGAAAAAACATTTCGGAGGGTAGAAAATTTTCGTAAAAATTATCAAGCAGAGGGTAAAGCTATTTGTCACTATTGTGGTAAAGAATATGAAAAAAAATATAATACTCAGAAATATTGTTCTGATAAATGTAGGAAATATGGGCATATGGAGAAAACAGTAGAAAGAGTTCGGAAATATAGGAAAACTCATAGATCTAAAACAGATTCTTATTGGGGTTTAGGTTCTGGTTATCTACATCAACATATGCAACAAGATTTACAAAAAGAGCATAATTGTATCCAAAATGAGTTGAAAAGATTAAAAATCAAAACATAAAAAACCGCAGAGAGAAAGAGAGGAGTTTTTCCACATGGATTTGGATAAAAGTTTAGAAGATAAGTATTTTAATAATTCAAATGAAACTTTGGAGGAAATTGCTGTGAAACATGATTTATCTTTTAATGATTTATTAAAAGAGGTTTATAAGTTCCGTAAAAAATTTAATATTACTAATCGTAATTATCCTGCTGGTCGTACTGGTGAAAAATATATTATACAGAAGAGTAATGGGGATTACATGTTTAAAAAACAGGGTTTCCCTACAAAATCTTTTAAAACATTACAAAAAGCAATAAAATATAGAGATAAAATATTGAAAATAAAATAGGGAAAATGGGTGAGGTTAAGATTTATGGATGATAAAAAGGAATTTTTACTTAAATTGATGTTTGATAATTATTATGAAGAAGAAAGAAGATATGATACGATATGTAATAAAATAGTGCTCTTATTGCAATTACGGGTGTAATGTTTACCATACAATTAAATGTAATTGTGAATATTATGGATAAACTTATTCTTGATGAAACATTATATTATCTTTTGATAATTTCATTATTAAGTTATTTGGTGACATTATTCTTGCTTATTTTTGCATATTCTTTCACTGATTCATTTCAATCAGCTCCAGATCCTGAGTGGTTACTGAAAAAAGCAAAGTATAAAAAAAATAAAAAAGAAGATATTGTTAAATCATTGTTGGCTACGATGCCAGGGATAATGAAAGGTAATCATGATTGTATGAATAGAAAAACTACCTTATCTGCATGGGGGCTAGTTTTTTTATTAATAAGTTGTATAATAACTACAATTTCTATGATTTCTTTTCTAAATTTTTCATTTCTTTAAGAAATATTTTTTTCCTGTTATTTTTTGTCAAAGTTTTTGTTATAAAATAACCAATATCTTCATCTTCGTATTTTTCTAAATTTTCATAATCTTCATTTTCATTTTCTTCTAATTTTTCATGATTTTCTTCATCAGTTTTTTCTTCGTTATTGTTATTAGAAATTTTTAATTCCCTCCTAATTTTTCCTATATGATGTTATATTGTTTTTTGTTGTTCCTTTTTATTTTTTCTATTTTCATTTCGTTTTCGTTACACCATTTTCGTTACAGTGTATTAGTGAAGGATTGAATTTTTAAAAAAATGGGAGGGGAATGATTTTTAAACAGGAGATGTATAACTTTCAAGAGGAGCATTTGCAATCAATTGTGAAAAAACATGGTCGTTTGTTTTTAATTGAATTAGCTTGTGATTGCGGTAACACTCAATTTTTATATGATGAGCATCGTGATGAAGTATTCTGTAAAAATTGTGGTACTGTAATTAAAGAAAATATGAATTATCGTGCAGAGTTTCTGGTACGAATCTCCGAAGTATCACCATAAAAAAGTTAAAGTTTCTTATATATATATATGCATTTTTGTTTTAAACCTTGAAAATATAAAATTTAATTATTTAGTATGTGGTTAATTTTTAAATGAAAACACGAAAAAGCACTCCTAAAATCAAATGTTTAAAATGATTTCCTCACTCTATTCAATTCCTTTTAATGGACAATTATGGGTTTTGGTATAAAAAAAAATTTAAAGATAAACACCAATTTTTGGTGAACCTTAAGAAAAAAAATAATTTTAAAAAACATCACTCACATTATAAAAATGGTTCAAAGGTTTATCTTTAAATTTTCAATTATCCTCAATTTGAAGATATGTTTGGGGGGTGTGATTCCCCTAAAACCCAGTAAACTATTTTTTTTAAACCAAAAAAAAGAGATTTAATGGAGATTAATTGGTATGATTTCAGATGATTTAAAAGGGAATATAACAACAGTGGCTATATGGATTGTTACTTTATTAGGATCTTGTTTTGCAATGAGTGAATTAACAGCAAATATGTTAGTAGGTTTAATTTCAGCAGCAATTGTAGCTGTCTTAAATTATTATAACATGAAGTATAACAATACTATTGTTGAACCAGTGAATGCAGAATTAACTGAAGATAACGTACAAGATTTAGAGGCATGTTCTACAGATGGAATAACCGAAGATGTAGAAAGTGATGAAGGTGACACAGCCTAAAACAACTGTTTCATTTCAAGATTATAATTGGTTGAAGCAGGAAACAATTAAACAAGGCGAAGAAATAGCAACAATCAATGCAAGATTGGATAAGAAACATGAGAATATTCTTGAGATTCGTCAAGATGAAGCTGAGAAAAGAAAAAGAGACGAATATTTCATTGAAAATATGAGTAAAATTTCAGCAGTTCTAGACAGGTTAAATCGTGATGTTTCGGATAATAAGAAAAATATTGATTCTTTGCAAAAAGAGTTGAATTTTGTTAATACTATTAGTAAATCTATTGATTCTTTACAATTAGATATTAAGCAATTACAAGAGGATGTTGATTGTCTTAAACAAGAATCAAATTCACATGCTGGAGCTACTGGTGCTGTGAAATATTTTATTTATTTATTGTTTGCTTTGATTGGTTTTATGATTAGTTACGGTTTAAGAATAGGGTACTAAGAATATATATGAATGGATTTGATGAAATGGATTTGGAGAAAATTAAGATTACAGATATTGTTCCAGCGGAATATAATCCTCGCCAAATATCTGATAGTGAATTTTTAAAACTTCAAAACAGCATATCAACATTTGGAGTAGTAGATCCAATAATAATCAACCTAAAAAACATGCATATCATAGGGGGGCATCAAAGATATGATGTACTACTAGATAAGTATATGCAAGAGGGGGAATTCTTAGAGGAATTGCACCTTCTAAGATTAGGTGATATTGGTTGGTGTTTCACTGACACAGAATTAGAGGTTAAGGATGATGACCATGAGAAAGCACTTAACCTTGCATTAAATAAGATTAGTGGTGAGTGGGATGAACCAAAACTGCAAGACCTTCTTGAAGACTTAAGTTTAGAAGGATTTAACTTAGAATTAACAGGATTTGATAATTTAGATTTAGAAGAACTAAATATTGATACATCTGATGTTGATTCAGATAATTCTGATAATGTTAGAGATAATGAGGAAGAAGAATACACCACATCACCAGATATAACTGTTGAGGTGGAATATGGTGATGTATTCAAATTAGGAAATCATATATTAGTCTGTGGGGATGCAGGTGTAAAAGAATGCATTAATAAACTCCTCAACCCAACTGGGGGGGGGGGAAATAACTATTGATTTATTACTAACAGACCCACCATACGGAATAAACATAGTATCTAATGGAACAATTGGTGGAGATGGAACAATTGGTGGAGAAGGAATTTGTAAAGCAGGTAAATACAAACCTATCATAAATGATGATAAACCATTTAACCCTCAATCTTTATTAAACCTACAAGTTCCATCAATCCTATGGGGGGCTAACAATTACAGTAGCAAATTACCAGACTCTTCAAAATGGTTAGTATGGTACAAAAAACCAGAACACAGCCAACCTAATAATTTTAGTGATGTAGAACTAGCATGGACAAATCTAGATGGAAAATCCTGCAAACTATACCACTACCTATGGGCAGGATTATTAAGAGAAGGCAATAGGGAATTAGAACTTAAAAAAAGAGTTCATCCAACACAAAAACCAGTAGGACTATTAATAAATATTTTAGAAGATTTCACCGAAGAACAAGATAATATCCTTGATTTGTTTGGAGGGTCAGGCTCCACATTAATAGCATGTGAAAAATCTAATCGTAATTGTTATATAATGGAGATAGACCCGTATTATTGTCAGGTGATTATTAATCGTTGGGAAGAATTCACAGGAAATAAAGCAGAAAAAATAAATTAGATACTTGCATTATTAAAAATACATAATCTTCCTCTAATTTATCAGCCAGAACATTAAATAATTTTGCATTATGTATTAGATTTTTTAAACTGCAAGTTTTAAAAAAAGTGATGGATTATGGTAAAATTTAATGACGAACGAAAAAATATTATTCTTAAAGCACGTGAAAATGGTTTGAATATTTGTGATTGTGCAATACTTGCTAATGTTGATGAGTCCACATTACACCGTTGGCTAAAAAAAGGGAAAACTGCTAAAAGTGGGAAATACCGTCAATTTTATTTAGATTTCAAGTATTCTGAAGTTAAGAATAAATTATATCATTTGAAGAAAATTCAAGATGATAAGTCTTGGCAAAGTTCTGCTTGGTATGTTGAGAGGAAATATCCTGAGGAGTATGGGCGGAAAGATAGTTTTAATGTTCAAGCTGATGTTAAAACACAGCAAGAGATTAATTTGTCTGAGAAGTTTGATGATGATAAGATTAGATCTATTCTGAATGGAAAAGAAGATGAGGATTTAGATGGCTGATGTAATAAATGACCTCTACGAATTTTATAAAGAAGTTGTAGCATCAAGGTTTCCTGATCCGGTGGAAGCTCCTCATATTAAGACTCTTTCAAGAGAGTTAATGAAAATGTATCTTGGCGATTATAAACGATTATGCTGTAGCATGCCCCCGCGACATTCAAAATCAAGTATGATAACCATTTGTTATCCATTATGGTTAATATTCAACAATCCCAATTTAAATATTCTGATTGTTAATTCTAGTGCGGGATTATCTGAAAAATTTGGTATAGAAATCAGGGAATACATCAGAGAAATTGGGAAATATTTTAATGTTTATCTTTCTGATGTTAAACATTCATCTTCACATATTAAATTTGAAAATAAAGAGGGGAAATTATACGCTGGTAGTATAAGGTTGGTTGGAGCTAATGGTACGATAACTGGAACTGATGCTGATTATCTGATAATTGATGATCCATACAAAGGATTTGAAGATATTGTCCCAACACAATTAGAGAAAAAGTGGGAATGGTTTAATACAATTATTTTGCAGCGTTTAGAACCAGAGAGTAGATTAATAATACTTCACACGAAATGGCATTCTTCTGATTTAATATCAAGATTAGAGGAAGAAAGAGCAGATGACTATAATTTTATTAGTTTCCCAGCTATCCTAGAGGGTAATGTTCCATTATGGAAAGAAAGATACAATATTGAAATACTTGAGAAAAAAAGGGAAGAAATGGGTGAACGTTCATTTCAAGCTATTTACCAACAAAAACCTATTGATGATACTTCTGATTTCTTTAGCCTTAATAAAATTCATTGGTATAAACCAGAGATGAAGATAGTTCAACAAGTCCGTGGTTGGGATATAGCATCAAGTAAAAAGAAAAAAGCAGATTTCACCGCAGGAGTTCCAATGTATCTCCTTGATGATTACAAATCTGTTCTCATAACTGATTTTGTATACGGTCAATTTGGAAATGAAAAGACACCAGAAGTTATTAAAGATCAAGTTCGGAAAGATGGTGTTGATAATGTTTCTATTATTGAGACAGGTGTGGCTGCAGCAGGGGCATTACTTTTTGATGAATGGGAGAAACAATTAGAAGGATATTTTGTAGAAAGGGGAGTGGCAGTTGCTGAAAACAGCAAATCAGACAGAGCAACACCATTAAAACATAAAATTTTAGATGGTGAAGTTTATGTTGATATTCGGGACATTGAGTTAAGAAAAATATTTATAAAAGAATTTCAATCTTTCCCTGATGGTGCTCATGATGATATTGTTGATGCTGCTGCTCATGCTTTCAATTATTTAAATGATGAATTTATAGGGTCAGATCCAGTAGGTATTTACGAAATATAATGAATATAAGTGTAGATGATTTTTTATGGGATTTTTTCAAAAAATACAAAAAAGCATAAGAGAACTTCCAGGTTTAAGAAAACCAGACAATAACTCTTATAATCAATTCATGAGAGAATACGGTTGGAGTTTCAACCAAGCGAACAAACCTCAAGGAAACCTCGAACCATACTATCAAGCTTACAATAATGTTTATGTTAAATCATGTATCAAAGCATTCAGCAGATACAGCCTTATAAATGGTTTCAGTATTAAAGATAAAGATAATTTAGAAGTAGATCCAATTACCGTAAGTTATCTTGAAAATCTTTTTTTAGATCCTCAAGGGAAAAACAATCCTGAAACTTTCGCAATATTAAATGACCAGATATGGAAGTCCTGGAAACTAACTGGAGATGCATTTATAGAAATCAACTATGATGAAAATTACGGTAACATACCAATCGGATTTAAATACATTCCCACAGAATTAATGAGATTCAATCTCGAAACAGAACAATGGGGGATTCGTGAAAGTGAATACTATTTTGAAGATGATGAATTAATCCACATTTACGAACCAAGAATCCGCCAAAGAAACAATATCTGGGGTATAAGTGAAATCGACAGTATTGGTTTAGCCATTGCATTAGAATTTGAAGGAATGCGACATAACAAGGAAATATTCGAAAACAATGGGATAGATCCAAGAGGAATTATCAGTTTTGACACTGATGTTAAAACAGCTACTGTTAACCAAACAATGCAAAGAATAAAAGAAGGCGGAAATAAAAAAGGAATTCTGTTTGGTAAAGGTATGACCTACCAATCCACAGGGAATAATAATCGTGATATGGATTTCATGAACCTCATGACATACAGTCGTGACAGAGTGCTTGTTGGTTTCCAAGTCCCACCAGCCATTATCGGAATTATAGAGACAGCTAGTCTGGGTTCTGGTACTGGTGAGGCTCAAGAAAAAAGTTTCAACAAAACATTATCTGGTGAATGCAAAACAATAGAAAACGCATTTAACAAAGTATTAGGTCGGAGTGGATTTAAAGAAATATTTGAATATAACCACATGGATCTTGAGAACAAATTAACCAGAGCTCAAATAGAAGATTTACATGTAAAAAACGGTGTGAAATACATTAATGAGGTAAGAACTGATTATGGTCTTGAACCCGTCCCGTGGGGAAACACTCCAATGAATTATGGTATGTTTGGTGTTTCTAGTTCTCCTGAACAAATTGAAAATATTGTTCCATTAGGAAATGAAACTGAAACTAAATATGAGGAGGATGTTGAAGTAAAAACATTACAGAAAGCATTACTCATGGAAAGAATTAACAAAGAATACTGATCAATTATGGTGTCTGCTGAAAGAATCAAAACCAACCACATGTTAATAGATGAGTTAAACATGTGGGATGAATTTACATTACTTTTACAAAAATCGGATAATAAAATTAGACGATATTATAACATCATCTCTAATCTCATAACAGGACAACTACAAAGTGCAACAGCCTGGTTAAAATCAGATATAGCAGCTAATTTTTTTAAGAATAATTCCAAATATCAAAAAAATGTATTCAGTAATCTGGAAAATCAATGGGATAGAATATTATCACAAAAATATAATACTATTGATGGATTACTTCAAGAAGCATATGATTACGGGAAAGTAAATGGATATGAAGACATCCAATCTAGAATCAGATATACTCAAGCAGATAAATTAGCATTAACACATCTTAGAAACTATAATTTTGAGCTCATACAAAACTTAGATGATGACTTAAGATCATCTATTAAAGACAGAATATTTCAAGGAGTAATTGCAGGGGAAAACCCTAGAAAAATCGCACCTTCACTACTTGATTTAGGCCAGGAACAATTAACTGGTAAAACATTTTCAGCTCAACAAAGAGCATTAATGATTGCTAGAACAGAAGTATCAAGAGCAAGAAACACCGGAATGTTACAGTCATATGTAAATGAAGGGTATACACAAGTAAAAATATTAACCGCAGAAGATAGTAATGTTTGCACGGTTTGTCTTAAAAATGCTTATGAATTTAATAAAAATGAAAAAGTAATTTATGACAATGCTGGTGAAGAAAAAGTACATAATATTAAAGATTTGATTAAAAATAAATCATGGGTACCATTACATCCGAATTGCAGATGCACTTATACTGCAGTATGGGAAACTAAAGGTAAACCTTTAGAGAATCCAAAATATACTGTTGATTTAACACAACATAATAATTATAGAAACTGGTCAGTGGAAATAAATGGAGTAAAATATTCGCTCAAAGGAAACACTAGACAAGGCAGGAAGGATTTTGCAGATGAGTATGGTGTAACTTTAGAAGAATTATCTCCAAAAGACAGAGATTTCTTATATTTATATACTAAAGATGGAGATAAATACCTGAATAATTATTTAAGAGGGATTCTATCAAAAAATGAAGCAATGAAAAAATGGGAAAATTTAGCAGATAAAAGAAGAATTAATCTATCTTTTGATGAAGCATTGAGAATTAAAGATACTATTTTTGATAAATATGCTAAACCAGTAAAAGAAGATATAATATTATGTAGAAGAGAACAAGAAAGATTTATGGGATCAAATAAGAAAACAACTTATGAAGACAAA
>CAYQKO010000012.1:0-18409 GCA_964418205.1 uncultured Muribaculaceae bacterium | reverse complement strand
TAAAGAACTTCATTTAGATATCAATTCCATTGCAAATATTACAGGTTTATCTCTAAAAGAACTAAAAAAGATAGAAAACAAGAACTAAAAGAGCATTCGAGTCACGAATGCTTTTTATAATCCCCCACCTGAGCCAAAGGAATCAAGTTCTTCTTGAGTTACGATTACATTGATTCTCATTCTTCGGTTACCACATACAAATAGAGCTTCTCCTTGATTGTAATATTTAATACTATCTTTTTCACTTTCATTTAAATCAATAAGCTTGGATAAATCATCTACAGCTTGTTTTTTAAGCCCCATAATTAAGTAATAAGATGCATTATCAAATATAGCTTTCCCATGCACTAAAACATTTGGTGCAGCAAAGTCTGTAGGCTGTTGAGTGATAATAATTGTCCCTGTATTGTATTTACGACTACGTCTTTGAATTTGTGCTAAGAATTCCGCTCCTAACTCATTTCTCGTAGAAAGAAGAACATGAGCTTCATCGACACACATTACTGTATTTACGGTTGGATCCAAGCAAAGTCCCCAAGCATACTTTAAAATGTTAAAGAATAAAGCATTTTTTACATTTTCATCGGAATTCATAAGTTCTTTAATATTGAATACAATAAAGTCACTTTGAATGTCTAATGTTGTATGTCCTGTAAAGTAATAACGTAATTCTTTTACAAGTGGACGTATTTTTAATTCTAATCGTTCCATAACATCACGTTCATGTGTTTTTTCTGTCATGGATAAAAGTCTTCCTTTTATTGTCGCGTAAACATCATCAAATGTTGGATAGTCTTCACTCGTAAATTTTGTATAATCTGTATCATAATCAATTTTATAACGTTTATAAGTGTCTTGGATTACCTCACTAAACATCGTTAGGACGTCTTCTTCGATATCAGGGCTATAGTATTTCATAAACGCTTTTAATTGTTGAATTGTTCTTGTTAAAACTGTATATCCAAGACCTTGGCTGATTTCTTCTTCGTCGGCATCGATGACGATTTCAAGTGGATTTACCATTCCAAATTCGCCACCTTTTCCTAAGTCTAGGAAGTCACCTCCCATACTACGTGTCATCTCTTCTAGTTCACCTTCTGGGTCAATACATACTAGTTTATATTCATTTCTGATATGACTACGTAATAAAAGTTTAGCGGCAGTAGATTTTCCTGAACCAGAAGCACCTAGGATAATTACATTCGCATTATTTCGATTGTTTTCTTTTTTTATTTGATATAGGAATTGATTAAATAAAACGACACCACCTGAGAAATCTACTCCAAATAACGTACTGTTTCCAGGGTCTTTTATACTATCAAAAATAAATGGGTACATAGCTGCAATGGTTGGACTTGGAATAGGAGTTCCTACTCTATCTTCCACATCTTGTTTCGGAAAAATTGGAATCATAGATTTTAAAACTTTTTCTTGTTCAAACATCAACGAAATTCCACGCATACCTAAAGCATCTAAGTAGTTACGTACTTGCATTTTTTTATTTTCTAAACCATCTTTCGTATCTGCACTAACTAAAATATGTAATTGAAAATCATAGATACGAGATTGAGTCGCGACTAACATAGAAATGAATTGTTCTAAGGATTCATAATCTTGACGAATTCTTTCTTGAATCGTTTTATCATGTTCATTTTGATATCTCAGTTTTAAATCCGCAATCTCTTTATTAATCATTCGTTGTAAAGTAGAAAGTTCAATAGGAATATGTTTAGCGACAATTTTAATCCCAGATAAGTTTGTTAAATTAGCAAGATAACCTTGTTGAATAAATTTAGGATAACTCACAATGGTTAAAATGGTGCAGTACTTCCCACTCATCATAAATTCTGTTGGTTTAAATTCTACTCCCTTAGGAGCTATTTGAGCTTTAATATTCATTAGGCACCTACCATTCCACTAAATGTTGTCGCGGCTCCACCGTTGAAGAAGTTATCCAATATCACTCTTAAATCATTATTACTGGTTTGTTGACTATTTAAGCCACAGTTAGCTAAATTACTTATTAATGTATGCAATCTTTTTTGAATGACATCCATTTTCTTTTCTTTGAATAAGATATAATATTCGGTATCCACAACGTTATATTCTGCACTCATAAACATATTTGCTTTATTGATATCTTGTGTAATTAATTTTCTTGTTGTTGCACTAGTAGCACGATTATACATAATTTGAAGTTGCGAAAGATATACATTAATATCCACAGGACGATCCGCCACGACTAACCAAAACTCAAAGTTAATTGCATTGTAGAAATTACGTAATTGATAAATCACATTATCTCTTGTTCCAGCATCCAAAATGAAGATATTTTTAGGAGCAATTTTAACCCCTGTCACAAACTCTCCATTTTCTAACTGAATCATTCCATTCATAATATTTTTAAGTGGAACCCAATCTTCACTCCATTTACTAGAAATTTCTTCTTTTTTATTTTTCGCCATCTCGAATACACCAGCCTTTCCAATAATACCTCTTTCTATTCATTAAAAATGTAAATATATTCGTTATTAATTGTAACACATTATGGTAGTTTGGTACAGGTATAACAAGGAATCCTGATATTAATGCTGGCATAAGTATTAATATTGCTACATTAAATGTCATACCCTGAAATAATAGTAACAAAATGATTGTTACAGTACACCCTGAACCAAATATAATTAAATCAACAGGTGTAAAGAAACCTAAAATCAATTTCGATTTCTTTGTATTAGCTGGTATCAAATAGTTTGTATCCATAGTAATCTTCCCTTTCTATTAATGGCCTCCACCACGTTTAATATTTTTTGAAGCATAACGTCCTTGTTGTTCTCTAGTATTCTTTTGCTCTTCCACGCGTTGTTTCCGTTCTGATTCAATACGCTCTGCTCTTGCAATCGTTTCGTTATTACTAAATTTACTTTGTTCTTCACGTTGAATATTTATATTGTCAGTATTAAGTGCATTTTGACTAGTATCTCTAATTCCTTTCACTGCATCACCGCTGGTTATAGTAATACTTGGATCAACTGCTTTCAATTGATCTAACGCATTTCTTGTTTCGACATCAGAATGACTAGGATCATGTAATACTTCATCAATTTGTTGCTTCACAAATTCTTTTTCCATTTTTTCCATTTCTTTTTGATATTTCTCCATGGTTGTTGCATGTTCCTCACGAGCATGTTTTAAAGCTTCATCGTATGCTGTTTGGTCAAGAACACCATTTGTAGTATACCGTGATTTCAACGCTTCTGTATCTACATGGTCAATTTGTCTTATAAAAGAACGAATGGTTGATAAATTTCCAGTAATAGATCCATAACCAAAATCACTCGTTGTTCCTGTTACAGTTGCATCACTTTTATTAACCGCTTTTTTGGCGTTATCCATTGCAGAATTTGCATACTTGTTTAATGCTTCGTTTCTTTCCATACCACGTTTAATTTCTTTAACTCGTTCGTCAATTTCGGCATTTCTTCTTTGGGCCATCGCTTTTTCTTGTTTCATTTGGATAACTTCATCATCTGTTAATTCATGATTTCCATCCATAAATGGTGTATTTCGTTCGATTCTACGTTCATGTTCATCTGCAGAACTATCATATCCAAAATATCTACGAATATCATCATTTCTTCTTCCTAACCATGTTGACCCTTCTGAACGAGCTTTCTGTACTTCTTGTCTTAACATTGCTTCTTCCCCAATTGCCCTAAAGTTTCCATCATGCCATCCTTTGTTCCATCCTCTTGCAATTGCAAATGGATTAAAACGAGATGTTACAGCCGCTCCAACAGCAGATCCTGCAGCAAAGAATCCTCCTGCTTTTAGTTTGTCTCTTATTCCTAGCTTTAAGCCACCTGTGTCAAGGCCTAAAGTATCACTAATTAACTTTGGAACTTGTCTTGCAAAAGCCAATATACCCATGACTATGATGAGAAGTGCGACTTTGCCTTGAAATCCACCTTCCCAAAATTCAGAGAAAGTATTTGATTCATAGATAGCATTAATAAAATAAATAGCCATATACATAATACCAACTCTTATAAAAATTTCAAAATAAACAGATAAGGTTTGTTTTAACCATTTATCAAAAACACTTTTTTTACTTGGTAGTATTCGCATTATAACTGGGATAGGCGCGATTAATTGATAAAAAGCAAATTTTACAATTCGAATTCCTAAATCTAGAACAAAGCTTAACATTAAATAAATTAGGATAAAACCAGCAATTGTAGAAAGAATTAGATGATATGTTACTACATAATTCTTCCCGTTTTCGGGTACTCCAGTAGAAACAGCCACATACATATTTTGAATATGTCGCCATTCTCCATCATCTAAAATAGCATTTTTTATGCCATACCACGTATAACCTCCCTCAGCATTCACATTTTCATTTTCTGGATTTAAAAAGACATTGAGTACCATGAATGAGAGGGCATCTCCATATGAAACTAGGCTATCCGTATTATCATCTGTGTCATTTACATCAATAGGATCTGTTCCAAGAATTAAAGTCCCTAATAAATTGGAAGATAAAATGTAATTTTGTAAGCGATACGCATAGTCAAATATACTAGGTAATAATCCAATAATTACTAATGATATAATTAAATTTGAGGCAATCTTTCCTACTCCTTTATCCCCTTTCGTTAATTTATCTGGATCTACAATAGCAGTTAATAAAGCATAAGCTAAATAAAAGAGCATAAATACGCCTATGATAGCATATATTCTTTTTGCAAAGTTAGCAAAGAAATTATCTTCAAAAATTCTTGCTGTTGCTAACTTAATAAACAACTGATAGCACTGAGAAGCAAACCAATAGACAGTCTGATCAATTACAAGTAATAGACGATGTATCTGGTTATTAATCCAATCTCCAGGAGATTCCAATAAACTTGTCGCCAGTATCAGCATAACTTTTCCCTCCTAACTTCCAATTCCACAGGTGGATAAATCATAAATTCCAAATAGTTCAAATAAAAGATCCAATAAAAATGGTAAAAGAAATACAAAAATACCAATAATCAATCTTTTTATTGTTCTTTGAGTAGCTTTTTTTACTTCATCTTGATTCGATGATGCAATCGCTTTTATATAATCAATTGTCGATAAAATTATAACTAAAGCGGGCGCTAAAACCTTAATTGCAAAGAAAACATCTTGTAAAAACTCACCAAATTCATTAAAATCATCCCCGTCTTTAAAAATCTTTTCACATTTTACTTCCTTTTCCGTATTAAGGCTAGGTAAAATATTTTCATGATGATCTGTATCAGCATTTTTATTTGTATCTGTATCGGTATTTGTGCTTGTATTTGTAGACGTACATTCTGCTGTAGGATTTACAGCTTCCCATATTCCTTGATTTAAATGGTTTACAATTCCAGATGTAATTTGACTATCCGAATAAGATGCTTTCCCACTGGAACGATTCCCAGGGTTTAAAATAACAATTTCCCCTGCATCATTTACATTCGATAATACTACATAATGACCAGCACTGCTTGTTTTAATTGGACAATCACTACTAGTGCATTTCATGGATACAAGAAACATACTCCCAGACTGCAATTTGCTTTTTAATTCTTCTAAATTCACTTCACTTCCAGAACTTGCATATTTCGTAATGGAAATGTTATACTTATCTGCAACTGCTTTTGCATCCGCTGAAGTACCTAGAAAATAGGAGGCAACAAGTTCCCCTCTTATCTTGGATTTTAATGTATCACTATTGCATATTTCATCTCGAATTGTTACAGGAGTAACCGAAGAATCTGATAAATTTGCCACCACCATTGCATAACTCGTTGGCATACAACCAGAAGTAGCAAGTGTGGAAGTGCCAGAACAATACAAAACATCTGCATAATCTCCTTGAGCATAATAAATCTCATTTAAAGCAGATGGTTTGCATGTCTCTGCATTTACATTTCCCTGAAAAAGAAGAAAGGAACCTAAAAGAATAAGATATAAATTCATTCGAATATATTTCATTTTTTTCACCCACATCACATTATATTTCATCATCATTCCTAGATAATTATACTAAAAATAATACTTGATAACAAGAAAAATAGACTTTCTTTTTACTCACTTGTGGAAGTACAGCTTCCAACATCCCATATACATTTAAAACAATCTGTGTAGGATGTGGAATAATTACTCCAACCATCCACCCAGCCAAAAACCAAATCTATGACCGCTGGTAAGAAAAAGATACACACTCCTGCTAGAGCTCTCATAAGAAGAGACTTCATAGACTTTTTTATTTCATCGTCTTTCGAAGCAATCACTGCCTTAAAGAAATCAAGCATTCCAAAAAGGATAATCACAATGGGAACGAATATTTTAGCTAGTCTTACAATATGTCCAATGACAATAAAAGTTGACTTTAATCCACTACAATAATCCGCTGCATGCACTACTGGTACTATAACCCACAACAAACAGAAAAATATCAATAATTTACTCTTTTTCATACTTCACCTACTCACACTGACTTACATTAAGAATACACTTCTGGCAAGCATTAAAGTCTCCCTTCATATTAGCAAAATCACTAATTAAAGAGAAAATTACACTTACAACCGTTGGAATTAAGAAAATAACAACGCCAGAGATTAAACGGAACAAAAATGTTCGTGCAGCTTTTTTGATTTCATCGTCTTTTGAGCCAATAATCACACGAAAGAAATCCACAGCACCATATATGATTAAAATAATTGGAATTCCAATTTTAGCAATAAGAACTATATTTCCTAAAAACTTTAATGGTGCCTTTAATTTTGCACAATCTCCAGAGGAACTTCCGTCTCCATCGGAAGAACCGTCCGTAGAATCAAGAGAAGCGTTATAATAATAAATCGTTGCAGCAGCCCCAGGGCCTTCCAAACTACTCAAAGTAATCGTACTATTATTACTAATAATTGCACCCAAATTTTCTAATTTCTCACGTGTATAAATGGTACAGCTTCCAACCTTGGTACATAATACATAATTCCCAGAACTATTGATATAATAATACATTCTAGTTTTTCCATATTGAGAAACATAATATTCCTCTTGCTTCGTTTCGTTATAAGAATAGGTATACCCATTATAATAAATTTGATTTATCTTACTATTATATGTTAAGCCATCGGTATTTTTTTCCACCTCCAAACAGCCATTTGGTTGAGAACCACATAAAGCATAACCCCCATCATCGGTTTCATAATAATAAGTAACATCTACCGCTTTTACCTCCATAAATCCTAGAAAAAGCAATGTTATAAACACAAATATTTTTTTCATCATTCGTTTGTCCCTTCTATCTTGCAAGAATCACTACTGCAAGAGTTTACGTTACAGTCTTTATTCAGTAAACATTCTGTACAGCAACACACATCTATTTTATAATCACTCCATTCGTTCAACATATTGAAGAAAAATTGAACGAGTCCAGGAAGTAAGAAAACAAGTATACCCGCGATGACTCGAACAAGGATGGATCGAAATGACTTTTTGATTTCATCCTCTTTCGCACCTGTTACAGCTTTATATAAATCAATCACTCCAAAAAGAATAATCACAATTGGAACAAGAATGCGTGCAAAATTCACAATGGTACCGAAAAACTTCATTATTTTCCGATATTTCGAATTGGAGCATAACTCGCCAATGGAAGTATCTTTTACATCATAATTTGGTTTTTCCGTAGGATTTTTATTATTACCATTATCATCGTCATCGCCATTATCATTGTTCGAATTATTATCATCATCTCCATTATCATACAAATCATATTTATCTGGGTCTGTAGTAATGGCAAGTACTTCCGATGTTCCTACTTCCCTTCCAAGATAAATTTTCGTTGGAAAAGTAACACTGCTTCCTTCTATCTTAAAAATTCCATCATAATCAGAAGCATCTATTTTCAAATATTTATTATAATTCTGAATAGGAGTCCATAAATAATTATCTTCAAATTCATATTCTACGTTATCCATATATAGATACGATTTTTTTGTACTCGTATTATATCCAAATTGAATCTGTACTTCTTTATTTAAAACAGCACTGTTCAGGGTATAAACATTACTTTTTACGAGACTGGAAGTAACGCTCGTACTTTTCGTAGTATATAAAAAACATGCCCCAGTTACCCCGTCTCCTGTAGAACACGATGAAGCTAACTCTATAGAATTCGGTGTTTCTAATAAAACTTTCATAAAAATCTGTGTTGGACAACTATTTCCATTATTCTTATATTTTTCTAAAAATTCCTTTAAAGTACTCTCTGAAGCACTTAAACTATAATCCCCAAAACTTACGGTATGTTTTCCATCTTTATCATAAAAAGGATATTCCGAACCATTCAAATTAATATAAAAACCACTCGAACTAGCAGAAAAAGAAATGGTATAATTCTCCTTTGGATAAGCATCGTTTTCTCCGTACTTAGTAGATACGTAGGAACAATCTAAACTATCTAAAACATCTTTATACTCTTTATATACATCATCATACCCACATCCAGTCATGAAAGAAAGTACAAAGAGAAGAATTAGTATTTTAATTTTTTTCATGAAATTCACCACTTTATCTAATTAGCATTATTATAACAACATTTCACAGAAAAGACTAGTCATTTTCATCAATCACTAGACGTATCAATTTTACAGTCTGAACTGTTTGGAGTTAGTAAACATGCTTCACAATTATCAAACGCTGCAGAATCACTATCACTTATAACATCTCTTGCTACAGAATACACCGTATCTACAATTCCTGGTATCAAGAATATACCGATACCTATTATAATTTTTATGAACATTCCTTTTGCCATTTTTTTTGCATCTTCTTCTTTTCCAGAAGCAATTACCTTAAACAAATTTATCATTCCCACTACTACGAGAATTCCAGGCACTAAAATTTTAGCAATATAAATTAGTAACCCAAGAAATTTAAATGTTCTTGCAACGGTATTTGTAGTACAAAAAGTTTCTAAACTAATATCACAGTTCCCATTTTCACAAACCTTTTGAGGGTTAAAATTCCCTGGATCCGCTTGGGTAGTTCCAGTACTCTCTCCTAAATTTCCACTAGATCCTTCTCCCTCTTTTATTTCATAAGTATTTTCCCCACTCACTTTCTCAGTGGATATATACACATACAAAACGGGGGCATTTTGTATCGTTTCAAAATAAAGATCCCCAGAATATTGAAAAGAACTATAACTGTTTCCAGAATAAATCTTATCTGCATCTGTAATTGTTTTAAATCCAAAGTAAACAGTGTAAGTTCCTCCACCTGTTCGATTAAAATGAATCGGGATACTTTCACTATCAATATTGTCACTACATTTAAAACTATCTTGAACCCCAAAACACTTTTGATTTTTCGAATTATAATAGAAAGAAAGAGTTATTGTTTTATCCTTAATATCATCAAAAGAAGTATCTTCTGAAAAATGAAAACTTTTTGTCCACTTCACTCCATCCGTAACCTCTTCTACTCCACTCGAATTGCTTCCTAAACCACTATCGGTAGAAGTATATGACTTACAAGTGGTACAACTCGTGCCTTGAATGTATTCTGTATAACCACTTGTATCTACATAAATATTAGGACAAGACTTTGATTCCTTATCAAAAAAGCTTTCTAAGGAATCTGGTGAATTTGAAAAAGATGTCAATATCTTATCATTGCGTTTTATAATACACTGATAACTATCACAATTGTTAAAATTGTAAGAATTATACCCAACATCATTTAAAATTGTCTCGATTCTATTTTCATACACATAAACATAGAAATCATAAGTATATTTTTCTTCATTACTTGTACCACCATTGATATAGCTTTCCAAATCATATTTACAATAATACTTATAATCATCGGAAAGACCAAAATCATTCGCAGCTTTCACCATCATGGGGCTAACGAAAATAGAAAATAAAATCGTTACAAATAGCATATATTTCCATTTTTTCATTTATTCATCAACTCTCTTAACAAAAACATTATATCAATTTCGTCATGAAAAAACTAGTGTTTTTACACTAGCCTATATCTCCATTCCATGCATCTTCTGCATATCGAGCACATTCACTACCCTCACCTGGGTCTGTAATACAAGAACGACATACATTCCAGTCGTCTTTTGCTCCAGATGCGCTAAAATTAGAAATCAACCCTAATAAAACTCCTACAATAGTTGGAATAAAGAAAATAACTACTGCAGAAATTGCTCTCATTGCTAAAGATTTTGTTGCTTTTTTAATTTCATCATCTTTCGAAGCAATAACGGCCTTTCCTAAATCTAACATTCCCCAAATAATTAATAAAATAGGAATTACAATTTTAAAAACTAATAAAACATACCCTACTATTTGCCAAATATTTGCAGTGTTTGCGCAAAAACCAGATGTCTCTGTACCTACAGTCATAAATAAACCTCATTTCTTTTTATAATAATATTCTATATAGAAATTCTTGCAAAGTCAAGTCAATTATGTCAAGCTGACATTAAATTTCTTCAATTTTCATTAAATTTGTAGTTCTGTTTTCCTCATTATTTGGATAACCACCAGTTATAACAACAATATCTTTGGTATTTAAAGGCATAAATTTCTTAGCTTCTTCGATACTTTTACCTATTACTTCATCTGCTCAATTCATTATGGGCATAACAACTGGATAAATACCATATCTTAAAAGTAGTTTTCGACCATCTTTTTCTGTTGGCATTAAAGCTAGTATTGGGGCAGCAGGTCTACAATTACTAACTAAACAAGCCGTTCTTCCATGTACGGTAGCCGTTGTAATAAGTTTGGCATTTAAACGATTCGCCGTATCTACAACAGCAGTAGCGATAGCATCTCGCGAATTACTTACGAAATGTAGCTCTTCCATGTAGTTATAATCGGCATATTGTTCTGTTGCTTCACAAATTCTAGCCATTGCTTCCACGGTTTCAATCGGATGTTTACCAACCGTAGTCTCACCAGATAACATAACAGCATCTGTTCCATCTAATACGGCATTGGCTATATCACTAGTCTCAGCTCTTTTTGGACGAATATTTTCCATCATAGTCTCTAGCATTTCTGTTGCTACAATACAAATCTTATTCTTTCTACGACAAGCTTTCACCATTTTCTTTTGTTCAATTGGTACAATTTCACTTGGAGTTTCAGCCCCTAAGTCACCACGTGCAACCATAATTCCATCGGAAACGTCTAGGATACTTTCTAAATTTTCTATTCCTAAAGCACTTTCAATTTTACATATAATTTGTAAGTCTTCTCTACCATATTCTTTTAGTATTTCTTTTACTTCTAATACATTTTCTTTCGTAGAAACAAAGGAAATAGCTAAGAATTCTCCACCATACTCACAGGCATATTTGATGTCTTCTTTATCTTGTTTACTTATGTATGGAATATCTAAATCAACTCCAGGAACACTCATACTTTTACGATTTCCTAATGTACCACCTGCAAGTACTTTACAAGTTACGCCATCTTCTTCTTTACTTATTACTTCTAATTTCATTTTAGCATTTTCAAGTAAAACGATATCTCCAACTTTTATGGAATCTATTGCTTCTTTATGATTTACAGAGAATCTTTCTTTTGTTCCGAGAACACTTTCTTTTACTAGACGTACTATTGCTCCATCCATTAGTTCAATGGAATCACCTTCCATTAATCCGCTTCGAAACTCTGGACCTTTGGTATCCCATAAAATAGCTACACTTAATCCAGTTCTTTTTCTTACTTCACGAACAGAATCACATGCTTTTTTTCTTTCTTCTAATGTAGCATGTGAAAAGTTAATTCTTGCAATATTCATTCCAGCAAGAACCATTTTTTCCATCACATATGCTTCGTTACTTTGTGGTCCTATACTACAAACAATTTTTGTTTTTTTCATATACGCATTAACTCCTTTTCGAACATTTCAAAATTTTACTATAAAGGTGTATAAAAAGTAAGATTTTTGGAAAAATAATCTTGTGATACATATGAAAAAGGAAAAATTATTAAAAATGATTGAAAATAGTACTTGTGCTTTTACTTGTGTAAATTATCTAAAAAACATTTTACTGAATGAAGGATACGTTGAATTACCAGAAATTAGTGAATGGAATCTGAAAGAAGGAAAGTATTTTGTAACTCGAAATGATGCTAGTTTAATTGCTTTTAAAATTTCAAAGAAAAAAGATCATTTTCAAATTATAACAACACACTGTGATACTCCTTCTTTGCAATTAAAACCAAGTGGCGAAAATATAAAAGAAAAGTATTTAAAATATAATATAATGCCTTATGGTGGTCTTTTAAACTATGGTTGGTTAGATCATCCTTTATCTTTAGCTGGTAGAATTTTTTTGAAGAAGAAAAATAAAATTGTTTCAAAAATCATTGATTTGAAAGAAACTGTAGCAGTTGTTCCAAGTGTAGCTATTCATCAAAATGATAAGGCAAATTCGAATTTAGATTTAAATATGCAAGTTGATTTACAACCTATATTAGCTTTAACAGAAAAGAAAGAAGATTTTAAAAACTTATTACACGAAGAAAATGTATGTGATTATGACTTGTTTTTTTATAATAATACAAAGCCAATGATTTTTGGTCCTAAGCAAGAATTTTTATTATCACCTAGAATTGATAATATTACAAGTGTTTCGGCTGCTTTTGAAAGTTTTTTAGAAAGTAAAAACTCAGAGAATGTGCCCGTTTTTTGTACTTTTAATAACGAAGAAATCGGAAGTCTTACCAAGGAGGGTGCGGATGGTAATTTTCTTTTGGATACTTTAAAGAGAATCGCGTCATCCATAAATATGGATATCCCTTCTAGTTTAGCAAAGAGTTTTATTATAAGTTCCGATAATACCCATGCAGTTCATCCAAATCATGCAGAATTTATGGATGAGACTGGAAATGCTTATTTAGGAAAAGGATTTACTATTGTGAAAGAGTCCTCTTCCACAACTGACGGTTATTTTGGTAGTATTTTAAAAGTATTCTGTGAGAAAAATAAAATTGATTATCAGGATTCGACAGCCAAGAATGACTTAGCTGGAGGATCCACTTTAAGTGGTATTAGCTTACGTCATGTAAGTGTTACCTCGATTGATGTTGGTATTCCCCAACTAGCAATGCATTCTTCTTTAGAAGTATGCTCTGTAAAAGACTATGAAAGCTTATATAAAATGATGAAAGTATTTTATAATTCTAATATTACTGTCAAAAAAGAAAGTATCATGTTTGAATAAAAAAACATACAATTTTTCGGTTTGTATGTCTTTTATTTTATTCGTTATCACTTGATTGAAATTTTTTTTGAAATAATTTTAAAACTTCTAAAGCTACATTATCATCTTGGATTTCATCTACGATAACATTATCATTCTCTACTTTTACTTCCATCATGACAAGATTTTCTTCTTCCATTTCATCATTGTCTAAATTGCACTCCACAGTCATTACATATTTTTTTTGATTATATACGAGTTCTTCTAAGATATAATAACTTACCCCTGTTTTTAACTGTATCACCGTATTTTTCATAAATTATCCCTATCTAACCTTTCCAATCGTTTCTGAAGTGGCTTCTAAAATATCTTGCAAATTCATCCAAGCATAATCCCCATTTTGATTCATGATACGAGCTGCGACGGTATTTGGATCAATTCCACTTTGCAATAATTCCCCAACATTTCCAGTAAAATTAGTTCCATCTGGTAGTTTTAACCACTTAATATAAGTACCATTTTCCGCGGTGGCATATTTCGTTAGTAAGTTTGTAGAATTTGTCTCTTGCATTGCTTTCAAAGAATCTGTAAAACCATGTTCGACTTTTGATAAATCAATATTATCCCCTGTATTTAACCAATCATAATTTGTTGTGTTATTTACTGTAGCTTCCACATTCCTATTTACAGCCTTTGCTTCCACGCCAGTATGATTCATTGCTTTTGCAGAATTCTCGGTAACGGTGCTTGCATCAGATGGAGAATGTGTAGTGTTCGTAACAGATGTCTTAGATTGATGCAATGAATTTACTTTTTCACGTAAATTTAAGGCATTTCCAGCTATATAACCTATAGAAACACCATTTAAGAACCATTGTGTTTCTTTTTTCTTTAATAACTGATTTATCTTGCTAACCTTATCATAAATATTCGGATAGTTTTCTTTCACAAAATCAATCTTATGATTCACCCATTTATCAATCGGTGTAGGCTCTCCATTCAGAAAATGTTTTGAATAAACCTTATTTCCAAGTTTAGCAACACTGTAAGCTAGTCTTGCATAAGATAAACCTTGAGTGATTGGATTGGCATGGATTGCAATCGATCCTAGGGCACCTAAGGTTACACCCGCAGCACCAGATAACCAAGGAGATATTTTTTTCACAGATTCTAGCCATTTATCATTGGTTGGTTCCTCTTCTTCTGGATTATCGGTTGGTGTCTCTTCTTCCGTGGCATCCGTTGGTGTATCATTTGAAAGTTTTTCTTCTGGAGTATTGATTTGTGGTTCTTCTTCCACAACATTCGTTGGTATTTCAGAAAGATCATTTACCAAGACATCATCGGATTTCGTTAACCTAGTATCTAATGAATCATCTAAAAAATTCTTATATTTATCATCAAACAATTGCTTTTCTAAATGAGACAATTTTTTTCTTGTATCCTCTAGTTTTTGTTTATCCTGTTCAAATTCAGGGTACATGTAATATTCTGGATTGAATTCTACATCTTCTATCTTGTTTTGAAGTTGAGATACTTCTTCAAGAGTCTTTTGATGTTCCTCTTCTAATTGTTTATATTTTGCATAAGCGTTATTTTTCTCTTGTTCTATCAAATTTTCCAATCTTTGCTTGTCTGCTTCAAATTCAGGATACATATAATATTCTGGATTAAATTCTACATCTTTAATTTGCTTTGTAAGCCTATCTATTTCCTCTTGTAATTTTTTATATTCATTTTTTAAAGCCAAGGCATTCCTAATAGGATGTTGTCTTAATTTTTCTTGCAAATCTTCTAATTTCTTTTTGTCTTCCTCAAATTCAGGATACATGTAATCATCTGGATTAAATTCTGCATCTTCCTCAAATTGCTTTGTAAGTGTTGTTATTTTTTCTACCAAATCATTGTATTCTTTAATATTCTTTTCGTAGATTGTAATTGGGTGATTTTCATACACCTTTCTCAATTCTTCTAACCTTTGTTTATCTGCTTCTAATTCTGGATGCATATAATCATCAGGATTAAATTCTACATCATCTTCAAATTGCTTTGTAAGATTCTCTATTTTTTCTTGCAATTTTTTATATTCTTCTTGTAATTTTTCATATTCTTCTTCACTAAATTCTACTTCAAGTTGATTTTCCAAATTATTCATTTATAACTCCCCCATTTCCGAATAATTCACTTAGATTTCCACTGAATCTACTTTTTGATTCTTCTAATATCATTTCACGAAATTCTGGTAACAATCTTTGAATCAAATCGCTGTCAACTACTAAGCTAGCTTCATTTCCTATTTTCGTAAACACACTACATTCGTCCGTAGGACTGTTGTCTATAAAGTTTAAACGGTTTGCAAAGACATATTCATGACCATTTTCTACCATTTTAGCTAAAGTAATATATGGCTCTCCATTGTAATCAAATGTTTTCGCTACCTCAAAATTCATTTCCTCTAACTCCTTTCATTTCGAAAATATCATACCATATAAAGTAAAGTAATGTCAACTTGCTAAAAAATCTTTACATGATTTGTAAACTTTTTCAAAAGAAAAACTAAGAATCTTTTTTCTTAGCATTTTTCTTTAGTTCAAAAAGATGTCTATTGATAAATGAATGCATATTAAAAAACAAAATTTAATCTTGCATGTTGTGAATGTCTTTTATTAATTGGTTTAATTCTTCATATATTTTAAATGCAACATCTTTTGCTTCTTCTTTTGCAGTAACTAGGGAAAAACCATTATAATATTGAATCATCTTAATATCATTTACATCATCACCAATAGTATAGACATTTTTATCACATATTTTTTCTAATTTCTGAATCATTTTTATAATATTTAATTTATTACATTTCTCATTTATTATTTTAATTTTCGGATATTTATATTCAACGAAAGATTTTTTTAGATGACTGCCTAAATATTCTTTTGTTTGTTCAAAATCTTTTAAATCATCAAAATATAAATTGGCAGAAGACATCAATCTACTATTGCAAGGATTTCTAAGAACAACTTTATTTTCTAAATTCATTAAAACTTTTAAATCATGTGACTCGATAGGTAAACAAAACAATAAATTATAATTATCGTCATATAGTTCTGCACCATTATTAGCACATAAATAATTGAAATTAATATTTTTTTCTAATAAAGTTTTATGTATATCTTCAAAGTGCCTACCAGTTGCTATACAAACAATGTTGTTTTGCATAAATTCGTTTATTGCTTTTATATTTCTATCTAGAATGGAAACATTATCAGTAAAATCATAATGCAATTCTAATGTATTATCATAATCTGTCACTAATAATTTCATATTATTCCTTAGACTTGAACGTTAAAACACGCCCAAACATTTTTAATACACCAGTACTTCTATCATAAATTATTGCTCCATCATCAAAAATTGCATGTACATTTTTCTTTTTATCATTAGCAATGTTTTGTAATTTTCCTAAATACTTCTTATTATTTATTGAATGAACATCTATATAAAATGGATCATTTAAAACTCCAAAACCATCATAAAAAGCAAAATATTTATAATAGTTATTTTTAGCAGTAATAAAATATCTTTTTAATTGTAAATCGGCACCTGCACTAAATCCAATAATAATTCCTTTATAATGTTTAATGTTATATAAAATTTCGGTTTCTTGAGTAACCTTGCTATATAGCATTTCAGGATTACCACCCGTTATTACTAATATATCACTGTCATCTATGATAGATTTAAATTTTTTAACATTAGCTCTGTCATAGCAATTCAAAACAGTTATATTTTCTTCCTTTATTCCTAGTTTTAATAAAGAGCCAACATACTTATTATATCTTCTCCCTCCTGTTGGAAACCATTCTTCTTCAAATATTTGCTTATTTATTTCTTCAGGGAAAGCCCAAGCTATAATTACAGCTTTTTGTGTAGGATTAACTATTTTTTTTAATTCACTTTCAACTAATTTCATACCTTTCTCATATTCACTTAATAATACACTATACATAAATTACCTTCTTTCTAATTTTAATTTTTTTACTCCCTCTTGCATATTTAATTGTTTTTTTAATATTTCTTCCGTATCATTGTAAAAATTGACATTTTCTACTATAGGCATATTTATTAAATCATATAATCGTTTTCTTTTTTTATCTGACATTTTTTCTAAATATGTAAGTATTGTTGCATCATATAATATTTCTTTTTTTGGCCATTTAGTATTAAATATTATAAACAATTTTCTTAACTCTTCATTATTTATAAAATTTGATTCTTTCAAAATATTTTTGATATTGGTTATATAAGGTGTTCCAATTAAAATTGTATTATTTTCTTTAGATAAACATTTTTCTAATACACTAACCATGAACAATTGATAAACCATTTTATTCCCAGAAACAACAATCTTTTCTTGTTCTTCAAAAGTATTTAAATATGTTTCCCACAAAAAATCTATATCAATATTATATCTACTTCCATTATAATCAACTGTAATTCCTGTATTCCTATTTCTAGAAATTGTTGTATATGAATTCAATACAATTTGCTCATAAGTTTTAATATCTTTATTTAAATATCTTGGAAGAATATTTATATCCTGCAATTTAACATCATAAGGTACAAAAACTAATATTTTTTCTTTATACTCTTTACAGATTGATCCACAATGTTTACATATAACTTTCCCATTATCATAATTAAACTTCAAATTATTTGGATTACATGTATTAATTTTATCTTTCTCTATTTCCACAATACCACATTCACATCTATATAGACTAGAATTAAGTTCAAATATATAACCTTTTTCTATTAAAATTTCTATATTCTTTAATAATACTGAAACATTTTCTGCATCATACCATAATTTATCATAATGAATGTAATTATCCTTTAAAGATGCAAGATAATTATCTATCATCACACTTCTATCATTAAATGAATCTAATATATTTATACAGTGATAATAATCACAATTAAAAATATTACTTAATGTTTCACAAATAATAGGAGTTATAAATTTTCCATAGTTATTACCATCTACTGGCATCATAGGTAATGTTAAAATAGCTTTACTCATATAATTCACCCAATGTTTCTAAATTATTTAGAATTTGTTTTTTCAATAATTCTAAATTTTTATCTAACTCA
>CAYQKO010000011.1:0-19062 GCA_964418205.1 uncultured Muribaculaceae bacterium | reverse complement strand
TAACGAGTGCAACTTATACCGATGGAACTACAACAGGTTCTGGAGGATCTACCATCAAAACAAGAACTTATAACATCACAGGATATGCATATACGCAAAGTGAGTTAGAAAGTGACAAATCGGATAAAGGATTGTATACTATGGAAGATGAATATGGAACTAGTTATTACTACAGAGGAAGTGTCAATAACAATTATGTATATTTTGGAGGATTCTACTGGCGTATCATTCGAATCAATGGAGACGGGAGTATTCGTTTACTTTATGCAGGAACCACTGCAAATGCAACAGGAAGTAATCAAAGTATGAGACTAACCGATAGTACTTTAGGATACACGAATCAAACAAATATTCAATTTAACACTGCACAAGATAATCCAGGGTATGTGGGGTATATGTATGGAAATACTTTCAATAGTAGTTACGAAGAAACGAATGCAAATGAAAATGATTCCATGATTAAAAAGTATCTTGATAGTTGGTATAAGCAAAATATTGTAGACAAAGGTCTATCCAGTTATATAGCAGATACAGGATTCTGTAATGATAGAAGTCTAGCTTCTACGACAAACTATCCAAACAATGGAGATGGGGTTCAAACAACTAGTAAAAGTACTTATTATGGAGCATATGAGCGTTATTCTAAAACAAAACAACCAACGCTTGTTTGTCCGAATGCAAGTAATGACCTATTTACCGTAAGTAATACAGCTGGAAATCAGAAATTAACTTATCCAATTGGTTTAATCACCGTAGATGAGTTAATGATGTCTGGTTTTGCAGATGGATATTTAAATAGATTAAATTATGCTTATTCTAGTACTACATATTGGACAATGTCTCCGTATCATTTCAGCGATAGTATTACTGCGGCGTATGGGTTCATTGTGAGCTACAGTGGTACACTAACCAACAACAAGGTGACCGTCAGCTATGGTGCCCGTGGTGTCATTAACCTTTCTTCCGACGTAGAAATCACTGGTGGGATTGGGAGTTCGAACGACCCGTTTGTCATAAAAGTAGCATAAAAATGAGAAAAAGGAAATTACAAAACAGAAAAAGCGACAAAATATACGCCGTTTTTTTTATATACTCATGATGGTGAAAAGATTATGACTATTTATCTTGATTTAGTATTTCTTCTCAATTTGTTCTTTGATTTTCTCCTTCTACTTACAGTGAATAATACTTTAAGAAGAAATGCTTCTTTGAAAAGATTAGGCCTTGGAGGTTTTTTTGGAAGTTTTACTCTTTTTACTTTATTTATACCAATGAATACTTTAACTCTTTTTCTCGTAAAAATAGTAATTAGTTTTTTCATGTGTGGTATAAGTTTTGGATTAAAAGATAAAAAATATACTATCTCAAATTTAAGTTATTTTTATATGACTAGTACTGTTTTAGGGGGATTTCTATATTTTTTAAATCTAAACTTTTCAGAAAATCAAAATGGTTTCGTTTTTTCTTATGATACAATTTCTGTAAATTATCTATTTATAGTCATAATTTCACCGATTATGTTATATATATATTACAAACAACGAATGAGTATGAATCATTATCAAAATTTTTATGAAGTAAAAATTTTTTTCTTAGATGGACAATGTTTATCTTTAAACTCCTACCTAGATACAGGTAATAAATTAATAGATCCCGTAACGAAGAAAAAAATTGTGTTAGTAAGTAGCAGTAAACTAAAAGACGTAAATGTAGAGAAATGTTTCTATGTTCCTTATAATTCCTTAAATCATCATGGTCTTATGAAATGTATTAAAATTGATTATTTAGAAATTTTAGGAACAAAAAGCAAGAATTATTTAGTAGGTATCAGTGAAGGATTTTTATTACGCGATGGTGTAGAATGTGTATTAAATGCTTATTGTAAGGAGGAACTATTATGATACAAAAAATACGAAACTGGTTAAAAGCAAAGTACAATGAATGTTTTTACATAGCTAGTAATGACAAATTACCCCCACCTTTAGAAAAAGAAGAAGAATTAGAATGCTTAATTAAATGGAAACAAGGAGATTTAGAAGCGAAAAATAAACTGATTGAACATAATCTCAGACTAGTTGTTTTTCTTGCGAAAAAGTATGAAAATACTGGTTATGATATGGAAGACTTAATCAGTATAGGGTCTATTGGTTTAATTAAAGGAATTGAAACATATAAAATTGATAAAAATATTAAATTAGCTACTTATGCTTCAAGATGTATTTCGAATGAAATATTAATGTTTTTAAGAAAGAATAAAAAAAGAAAAAAGGAAATTTCTTTCGAAGATAGTTTGAATTATGATAATGAAGGAAATGAACTTCACTTAGAAGATGTACTAGGTACAGACACAGATTTAGTAAGTGAAGAGTATGAAAAAGGAGTAGAACGAGGATTTATTTCAAGTGAAATTAACAAACTGAAAACACGTGAAAAGCAAATTATGGTATTACGATATGGATTAAATAATACGGAAAGCTACACTCAAAAAGAAGTAGCGGATTTATTAGGAATTAGTCAATCCTACATATCTCGAATAGAGAAAAAAGTAATTAAAAATATTCGTAATTTAATAAGAAATAATTAGATATTAATTTGTTTTAGAAAAAGGACTGCTGAATAATTTGGATTTTTTAATTATTCAACAGTCTTTTTTAAGCACCTTTAAATCTAGCTGAGAAAAGATCATGGTCTTCAATTCTCATAAAATGTATTGTCAATTTAGTTAGTAAAAAGTACCAACCAAATTGACTCAAAGAATATTCTACTTTTATTTTATCTGTGTTAATTAAGTTAACAATCAAATTTTTATTGAAACTTTGTATTCTTGAAAAATCAATATAATAATTTTCAACAGAAGAATAACTTAAACACATCTTCCCATTATATTTATTATTTAATAAATCTTGTTTTTGATTTTCATTAAATTCATCCGTATCTAAATAAGGTATTAAAGGTGCGAGTAAAATATCTTTATCATTTTCTATATCACAACTATTTGATATTATCATTGCCTTTGTTGGAAAAGCATATCATTTTCCATTTTCTTCTTGAAAAGTGAAAGGAATTTTATTTAATATGTCACCTTGACATATTCCACCTAAATTATTATTTGAAAACCAACTAAACTTATGTATGTCAAACTGGCTTAATGCTTCTTTTATGCTGTTTCTTATACTAGAATCTATTGCTGGAAATATTTGATTCGAATAATCGATAAATGCTTCTAAAAATGTTTTATTATTCATAATAATCCATGAAATTATCCTTTAAAGGGATAGAATTATTTTTAATAATCTTTTCTTCAGCTTTAAATTCTTCTTCACCAAAATATTTATTATCAGCATATAAATCGTATATATATTGTCTTTCATTATAAACTTTATTAATTAATATAAAATTATAATATTTATCAGGATTAATATGTGTTGCATTAGAAGTAACACATAAAGCATTCATTTTTTCTACATAAGATGGTGCACTGTAATATGGAGTACCTATTGTAGAACTACTAAACATAATATTTTCCCCCTTAAATTACTTATTCATTTTTTCTGTTATTTCATTAGATATATCTTTTTTAGCTATATCTAACATAGAACTTAAATTCTCTAAATTCAATGAATAATTTTCTTCATGATCAAATAAGTATTTATCGTTTATTTCATAACTAATCGCTATTCCTTCTTTTTCAACAACAGCATCTGTTAAGGAAATCAAAGGAAGAATTACTTCACTTTGACCAACATCTAATTTTTTATTTACAGTGATTTGTTTTGTCGTATTAAAAGATAAATTTTTATAATACTTATTATTTATTATTTCTGCAATTTTTACACCAGATTCGCAATAATTTCCATTTAATTTTTCGGATAATAAATTTGTTTTCATTACATTCATAGGATTATTATCATCAACTTCGCATAAAACTAGTATTGCACTATATAGAATGTTAACATGTATTTTTTTTGTAAGCAAATTATATATTTTTAATATTCTTTGTTTTATGTAATCAAAACATTTATCATAATCTGAATTAAATTCAGAATCAAAATTAGTAGCAATTTGTAAGTTTATCATCGATACATTTAATTTTGTGTGTCCACCATCAGAAGTTGCCGTTAATCTTGGATATTCAGGATTAATATCTGCGGGGACACCTATTGAGTTAATTCCATGAAAATATTCCTTTAATTCCTTTTCAAAATAATTAATTTTATTTTTTATATCAGTAACTTTATTAAACCAAAAAGTAACAACTATATTATTTAGTTTCATTTTTTCCTCCCATGTACCTATTATACAATAATCTATAAGAAAAATCACCAAAAAATCAGGATAAAAACATCAATGTTGCATGGGCAAGCAACAGAACTTTAACCCTATCTTGTTTTGCTTGAGTTTTTCTATGGAATTCGCTATAATGAAACCAGAGGATGTGGTTGCACTTGAAAAAAGATAATATGATATTAATTGGCCTACTGATACTCATTGTACTCGTGGCTTGTGTATGTGGTTACTTTGCTTTTCAAAAAAGTGAATCTGAAACAGAAAACAAAACAGATGCTATAAAAATAAAAGAGGAGTATGCATCATTAAACGATAAAATAAACGAATCAAATCAGAAACAATATAAAACAGTAAATTTAAGTGATGAAAATCCTTTTGTTTATAAAACAGAAGAAGAAATCATAAAAATATTGGAAAGCAAAAGTGGTATCATTTACTTTGGCTTTAAAAGTTGTCCTTGGTGTCGAACAATGATTTCTGTTTTAGAAGAATCTTCAAAAGAGGAAAACTTGTCTGTGATATATTATTTAGATATTGAAAATATAAGAGATGTTCTATCTTTAGATGAAAACAATAAAATTATTACGGAAAAAGAAGGAACATCCTCTTATTATAAAATATTAGAGTTGCTTGATCAGGCTTTAGAGGAATATACTTTAGTTGGAAATGATGGAAGTGAAGTAAAAACAAATGAAAAAAGACTATATGCACCAACGGTCATCGCAGTATCGAATGGAACAGTAGAAAGCATTCATGTTGGAACAGTTAGTAGTCAATCAGACCCATATAAAGATTTAACTGAAGAAGAAGAGACAGAATTAAAAGAAATATATAAAGAAATGATAGAGATCGTTACATCTTTACAATGTGATGATTTATGTTAGCATTTTCTTCTTCCATTCGAGTAGCATTTATTTTATTTCCAATCATTGCCCTTATTTTTACATTGCCATATCTTTTGTATCAATACCACAAATATGGTTCTGTAAGTAGGTATCGATCCATAATTATTTATTCCTTTTTACTCTATCTTATGTGTGCGTATTTTTTAGTTATTTTACCACTGCCTAGCATTGAAACTGTATCAAAAATGACGACTCCTACTTACAATTTAATTCCATTTCATTTTATAACAGAAATACTAAATACGACATCTTTTCATGTAAGTGATTTTCAAACATATTTCCCAACTATGAAAAATCCTGTTGTTTATGAAGCTTTCTTTAATATTGTTCTTACCGTTCCTTTTGGGATATATTTACATTATTATTTTCAATTAGACTTTAAGAAAACCTTTTTCTATAGTTTTTGTTTTTCCCTTTTCTTTGAATTAACTCAACTAACAGGTCTTTATTATATTTATCCAAGAAGCTATCGTGTATTTGATGTTGACGACTTAATATTAAATACCACGGGTGGAGTAGTAGGATACTTTCTAGCTTTTATTCTCTTAAAAATTTTGCCTACCAGAGAAGAAATCGACGCGAAGTCATTCAAAAAGGGAGAACAGGTAACACTTTTAAGAAGAATTTTAACCTGTATATTTGATTTCACGATTTATTTTTTATTATCTACATCCATTGTTCTTCTCGTTCGTAGCTTTATTGTACGTAATAAAATAATCTACTTCACAATCTATTTTGTTCTTGCTATTTTTTATTATATTGTGTTAGTAAAAATTTTAGGGGATAAGACGGTAATGATGCACTTCTTAAAATTAAAATTTTCTATGGAAAAGAAAGATTTAAAGTGGTATCACTTATTGTTTTATTATCTCGTTATGTTAATGGAATATATTTTTCTACCACTTCTATTCCTAATCATTGGTTTTATTCTAAAAAAACAAAATATATTTGATCAAACATTATGGGAATATTACACCATTGTAGTCGGGGCATTTACTCTTTTCCTATACACCATGGCTTTTTTAAAACGACTATTTTATATGAATACAATTTATGAAAAGATATCTAAAATTACAGTGATAAGTACTTTAAAAAAAGAAGTTTAACCATTACATTCGTATTTTACGGATGTTTTTTCTTTCTAAATCTTTAAGAAAACAAGATGGATTTTGTTCTGGTACAATCAAGTAAATATAACTTTTTGTTCTTGTTAAAGCGACATAAAAAAGCCGTCGTTCCTCTTCATAAGAAAAAGGCATTTCCTTTTTTACAAAAGATAATATGTTTTCCTCTTTTACTTTTGTTGGAATACCATGTAAACTATTCTCCACATTAAGTAAAATTACAACATCACTTTCTAATCCTTTCGAAGAATGAATGGTTAAATAACGGATTTTCCTTTCTTTCAAATTTGGAAATTCAATATAATTGTTTTCCTTAGAAACATAGGGAAAATTCTTTGTGTAATATTTTAAGTCAAAATGGTTTCTTCCTAAGATTAAAATTTCTTGATCTTCTGGAATGCTGTTTATTATCTTTTTTAATACGGTATTTTTATTTTTTGTTGAAACATAAATGATAGGTTTCTCTAAATGTTTATCACTTGTTAATTCTTTTTTGATTTGCTGTGGATTTTTTTGAATAAATTTTCCAGCCGTTTGAACTAACTCTTTGCTATTACGATAAGTTTTGGTTAATGCGTATTTCTTTGCATTTGGAAAAAAGTCTTCAAACTGTAAAAATAAAGAAAGATCACATCCTGAAAAATGATAAATCGATTGATAATCATCTCCAACTACGCATAAAGAAGCATCATTTTGACGTACCATTTCCAAAATAAGATGAAAACGGGTGAAAGAAGTATCCTGAAACTCATCTATTAAAATTAATTTAAATGGTAATGGGCAACCTTTTTCCTTTATCTGTTTTGTAGCAAGTATAAGCATATCATCAAAATCAATAAACCCTTGAATCTTTTTTTCGGACTCGTAAAAAATAGAAATCGCATAAATAATAAGCAGAATATCTTGGTATTTGTTCTTTTGAAAAAACGTTTTAAAATCCTTTTTTTGATAATCATTACTATACATAAGGGAAAGGAAAGTAGAAATATTTTTTTTAAATACAGTAAACTTTGGTGACTGAATGATTCTTTGCCATGTTTTCTCATCATGGAATGGAAAAAAACAATATTTACGATAAATAATATCTTGAAGAACAGAATTTCCAAAGCATTTTTCTTGAAAAAATAAATCGATAACATCATTAAGATAATTTGCTGGTGCGATTTGATATTCCAACTGAAAACGTTCTAAAAGCAAAAGCGATAGTTTATGAAATGTAAAAACAGGAACCGAAGCCGAACAATTTTTAAAAATATTTTTTTCCAAATCTTTTATCGATTCATTTGTAAAAGAAATACAGCAAATCTCTTCTGGTTTATAAAGTCCTTTTTCTAAAACATACTTTATTTTACCAACTAAAGTTAAAGTCTTTCCCGTTCCAGCTCCTGCAATAATAAGTTGATATTTGGTATTTTCCAGAATGGGTTTTCGTTGTTCCTCATCTAAAACATAACCATTTATTTTGATTTCCGTCATATATTTTTTCCTCTCATAAAGTATTAAACCATGAAGAAAAGAATAATGCAAATGACTCACCTGTATGTAAATCCTAGTACTTGTAATAGGCTTCTTTTTTTGTTACAATTTATACGTAAGTAGGTGGAATATGGAAAATACAAGTTTATTTAAAGTTCAAGATTTAGAAGTTGCAAATGCCAAGTTAATCCTAAAAGAAGTAGCCTCTATTTTAGAAGAACGAGGATACAATTCAATTAATCAAATTGTAGGATATCTCATTAGTGGGGATCCAGGTTACATTTCAAGCTATAAAAATGCTCGAGATAAGATTACAAGTATAGAACGAGCAGATTTAATGGCATACATTTTAAAAGAGTATTTAAAATGAGATATTTAGGACTAGATTTAGGGACCAAAACATTAGGAATATCCATAAGTGATCGAAGTAATACCATCGCGTCTCCTTTGAAAACTTTACGATTTAAAGAAGGAGATTATGAAAGTGTATTCAATGAATTAGCTTCTATAGTAAAGGAAAAAAACATTACTGATTTTGTCTTGGGTTTGCCAAAAAACATGAATAACACTTGTGGCTTTGCAGCCGAAAGAAGCTTAAACTTTAAAAAACGATTAGAAAATACTTTACATTTACCTGTTCATTTGATAGATGAAAGACTAACAACGACAGAAGCAGAGCATATTTTATTAGTATCGGATAAGAGTAGAAAACAAAGAAAAAAAGTCATAGATAACGTTGCTTCCTCTCTCATATTAGATACCTATTTAAAAAAGAAAGAAGGATAGTTATGAAAGAAGAACCTATAAATAATAATGTTTTCACAATAAAAGATGAAAATGGAGTATCCGTGGAATGTGAAATACTCTTTACCTTTGAGTCTCCTGAAACAGGAAAAGATTACATTGTTTATACAGACAATAAAAAAACGGAGGATGGAGCTTTACAAGTTTATGCCAATATCTATGACAAAAGTGGAAAGAACAAAAACTTAATGCCAATAGAAACGGAAGAAGAGTGGAACACAGTAGAAGCAATATTAGCCAAATTAGAAGAAAAAGAAGAGGGAGAACAAGCGTGAAAAAAGTCATTTTAATTATTTGTACTATCATTATTTTCATATGTATAGGCTTAGGAGCATTTTATGTTTGGGGGCTTGGAGCTAAAGAAGATACTTTAGAGGAAGTAACATTTGTAATAGAAGCCGGAACAACAAAAACAGAAATAGCCAAGAATTTAGCAAATGCTGGTTTAATTCGAAATGAATATGTTTTAGATATCTACTTTTACTTAAGTAGACCGACAATCCAAGCTGGCGAATATGTTCTAAGTGCTAGTATGACTCCAAAAGAAATGGTGAACAAATTCAGAAATGGCGACGTAAAAATTAATACCGTAACAATTACTTTCATTGAAGGAAAAACACTCAAAGAATATGCCGAAGTACTGGCAGAAAATTTGAATTTTACAACAAGTGAATTTTTAACCCAACTATCTGATGAAGAGTACTTAACAAAATTAATAGAAGATTATTGGTTTCTAACGGAAGATATCTTAAACGAAGGAATCTATTATCCATTAGAAGGTTATTTATATCCAGATACCTATGAATTTTTAGAAACCTCTACAATAGATGATGTAGTGATAAAAATTTTAAATCATACCGCGAATCAATTAGAAAGTTTAAAAAGTAGCATTTTAGAAAGTGGTAAATCCGTTCATGAAATCCTAACCATGGCTTCCATTGTAGAAAAAGAAGCCAACACGAGTGAAGAAAGAAAAATGGCTGCTCAAGTATTTTATAAAAGAATCAGTCTAAATATGCCTTTAGGAAGTGATGTTACAACTTATTATGGGGTAGGGAAAAATATGAGTGAAGTGTTAACACTTACAGACCTTTACAGTGCCAATCCTTATAACACGCGTTTGACAGATGGCACAATGAATGGTAAACTACCTATTGGACCGATTAATAGCCCATCTATCTCATCGATTGAGGCAACATTAAGTCCCGCGGAAACAAATTATTTATATTTTGTCGCGAATACATGTACTGGGGAAGTATTCTTTCAAGAAGATTATACAAGCTTTATAACAAAATCCAATGAACTTAGAAGTGTATGTTCCTCAAATTAATAGGAGTGAGTAAAAAATGAAACAATTAATTTTAGATATGGAGGAATATGCCAAGGAAAAAAATATTCCTATTATGCAAAAAGATGGTATTGCTTTTCTAATGAAATACATCAAAAATAATAACATAAAAAATGTTTTGGAAATTGGTAGTGCAATAGGTTATTCCGCTATTCTAATGGCTTCTTCGAATACAGAAGTAAAAGTAACAACCATTGAGCGTGATGAAGTAAATTATTTAGAATGTATCAAGAATGTAAAAAAATGCAATTTTGAATCCAAAGTAAACGTTGTTTTTCAAGATGCATTAGAAGTGAATTTAACGGAGGGGACGGAGTATGATTTAATTTTTATTGATGCTGCCAAAGGACAATATCGTAAATTCTTTGAAAAATTTCAATATTTCTTAGCTCCAAATGGAGTGATTGTTACAGACAACTTAAAATTTCATGGTTATGTAGGAAAATCCGATACCATTGAAAGTAAAAATTTAAGACAATTAGTAAAGAAAATTGAAGGCTACATTGACTATTTAAAAACAAATGAAGAATTTGAAACAAAATTCTATGATGTTGGAGATGGAATATCTATCAGTAAAAGAGTGAGTAATGATGTCTAAGTTTTTAATCATACCAAATAAAATGAATCAAAAGAAAGAACGAGAAAGTGACTTTCTTTTTCCATTAAAAGGTTTCTGTGTAGGGTTTCAACACGAATGGTCTATAAAAGAGATTCCTCCATACTCTTTTCTTTATGTAAATCGATTATTAGATACCGAAGCGATGAATGAATTAGGGAAAATATTATTAAAAGAAAAAATAAAAGGTATTGTTTTTGAGGATTTAGGTATCCTAGAATTTATTCGAGAAAAAAATCTTCCGATAGAAACATGCCTTTATGCTACACATGCCGTAGTAGGATTAGACACTATAAACGCTTATTTAAAATATTGTGATACTGTAGTGATTTCTCCAGATATAACGAAAGAAGAAACCGATTCTATCATAGAACACGCTGAAAAAGCTGTAAGTCTTTATATATATGGCCCACTTCCCTATATGTATTCTAGAAGAAGTTTACTGAAAAATTATCAAAAAGTCTTTGGCTTAAAAGAAAAAAATATCGAGATATTAGAAGAGGAAAAAACAAAAAAAGAATGGAAAGCAATTGAAAATGAATATGGAACAGTACTCTATGACGGTAAGAAATACGATGGTAGGTGTTTTTTAAACAAAAAAAACGTAAAATACTATCTTATTAATTTAGATTGGGAAGAAGATGTAGAAATAGAAGAGTGGTTTCATTCATTCTTAAATCATGAAAAAATAGAAAATACAACCACAGGTTTCTTATATCAAAAAACCATTTATCGTTTACCACCGAAAGGAGAGACTCATGATTGAATTACTAGCTCCAGCGGGAGATATAGAAAAGTTAAAATTTGCTTTACATTATGGAGCGGATGCTGTCTATGTAGGAGGACAAAATTATAGTCTTCGTGCCAATGCCAAAAACTTCTCATTAAGTGACTTAGAAGAAGCTGTAAGCTTTGCACACGAAAGAAAGAAAAAAGTTTATGTAACAGTAAACATAGTATTTCATAACGAAGATACCGAAGGGCTTTTAGATTACCTAAGAAAGTTAAGCAAAATAGGAATCGATGCCATTATTGTAAGCGACATAGCAGTAGTAGAGCTCATTCATCAGTATAGCATTCCCTTAGAAATTCATTTATCTACGCAAGCCAGTGTTTTAAATCCTTATGCAGCCAAGTTCTATAAAAATTTAGGTATCACAAGAATTGTCTTAGCAAGAGAAGCACATGAAAAAGATATCCTAGCAATCAAACAAGAAACTGGTTTAGAATTAGAGTGTTTTATTCATGGAGCAATGTGTACTTCCTTTTCCGGAAGATGTGTCCTATCCAATGTGGTTACAAATCGAGATGCCAATCGAGGAGGATGTGCCCAAATTTGTCGCTGGACTTTTAAGACAGAAGAAGAACCTGTTTTCAGCATGACAAGTAAAGATTTAAACATGGTATCGAACATCGAAAAAATGATAGAAATAGGTGTAAACTCCTTTAAAGTAGAAGGAAGGATGCGTGGTATTTACTACATCGCAACAGTGATTCAAACCTATCGAACCATTTTAGATAAAATGCAAAGTAATTCCTTAGAAACTTTTGAATTAAACTATTATTTAGATATTTTAAATCGATGTGCAAATCGAGAATCTAGTCCACAGTTTTTTCATGAGTTACCTACCGAAAAAGAACAGTATTTCCTAGGAAGACAAGAAGTTTCCAATCAAGATTTCTTAGGGTTAGTATTAGATTATGAGAAAGAAACTCATACTGTAACAATAGAACAACGAAATTATTTTAAAACAGGGGATATCGTAGAGTTTTTTGGTCCAAATACAGAAACTTTTTCCTATACCATACATACACTAGAAAATGATAAAGGTGAAAAAATAGAAGTAGCAAATCATCCCAATATGGTTGTAAAATTCCGTGTTGAAAGAGAGTTGCAGAAATATGACATGATGAGAATTAAAGTATTTGACAAAGGAATGTATTTATAGTATGATGTTTGTCGTAATTTGAAAAAGAAAGTGATGATAAAATGAAACAAGAAATAATTTTAACACCAGAAGGTTATTTAGAACTAGAAACGGAATTAAATGAACTTAAAAATGTGGTTCGTCCACGTGTAATAAAAGATTTAAAAGACGCTCGTGCACAAGGAGATTTATCCGAAAATGCTGATTATGACAGTGCACGTGATGAACAAGCTCAAGTAGAAGCTCGCATTAAAGAATTAGAATTTAAACTAGAACATAGTAAGATTGCTGAAAAAAGTGAAAAAGGATCTGTATCGATTGGTTCTAGTGTTGTCATTCTTTATGAAGATGGGGAAGAAGATGAGTATTCCATTGTAGGTTCTTTAGAAGCAGATCCATTTGAAAATAAAATTTCCAATGAAAGTCCAATCGGTATAGCTGTAATAGGGCATAAAAAAGGGGAAGTTGTTGAAGTAGCTAGTCCAAATGGATCCTATAAAGTAACAATAAAAGATGTGAAATAAGCATCTTTTTTTGTTATATTTGCTTTTGTCTTAGAAATGCTTTATAATACCTTCTTAAGAAAGAAGGAAGAAAAATGGAAGGATTAAAAGACAAGAATATTAAAGTGGGAAACGTTTATCAAGCTTTGACTACGGTGCGTTATCAAGAAGATTTTAAAGAAAAAAATGTAAAAGAAGGAGATACTCAGGTACTAGTATACCGATATTTAAGATCCATGTTATATTATCGTAATAAAGATATGACTTTTGCCGATGATTTACTATATGATTCGCCCTACTATTCTGTTCTAACACCAGATGGTTTTTATCGAAATAATCAAAGTGGTATGACGGATATTGTAGTTGGAGAAGAAATGTCTTTGACAACCATTTTAATGTTAAGCGGAATGTCTAATCCACGTTCTAGAACAGACTTATGGAAAATTCAAAAAACATTGTTGAATGGGAAACTAGAGAAAAGAAAAGAAGCTAAGAAAAATAGTTTGTTTCTTCCAAATTATTTATGGATGCCAGAAAAAATGCTAAAACAATTAGATTATTATGGTAAAACCTTTGTTCCTCATTCAGAAGAACTAAAAAGAGAACGTATTGCTAAGTTAAAATAATACAAAAAACGAAATATGTGTTATAATCAAATTAGTAAAGGTAGTGATTCTATGAATAACAAGGGATATTCCATAAAAGAATTAATTGTTTTGTTTGCAATTTTAGCTGTGGTTTTTGGTATTGGGATTATAAAAAGTAGCTATGCTTTAGAAGAAGCAAGTGATGAAAGTTCTTTCATCGAACAACAAAATAAAAACATTCTTTTGGCCTCAGAATTATATGCACAAATGAACCCTGATAACTTTAAAGAAACAGAAACTTTTATCTATGGAAGCGAATTATTAGAACATGGACTGCTTATCAATGCGGAAACTAGAGATTTTAATCAAATCAAAATTAAGATTACCAAAAATGAAGATAACTCTTATCAAGCGGAAATTGTGGAATCATGATAATCACGAAAACAAAATTTTTAAATTATTCCAGATGTAAAAGATATGTTGCATTAGAAGATTTAAAAGAAGCAAAATTACAAAAGAAAATAACATACGAAGAATATCTTAACGAAGAGCAAGCATCTGAAATAGAAGAGTTATATCAAGCTATGATAAAAACAGATGAAGAAGGGAATACCATTGACAATACGGAACAAATAAATAAGCAATTAGAAGCAATGTTGCCATATTATAAACAGGTAGAACAAGAAGCAGGGAAAATAGTTGAAAAAATGTTTGGCGGAGAAAGCATATATGCCGAAAGAACGAAAGAACAAAAATCTTTTCATTTTATGGAAGATGAAATGGAATATCTGTGTTATGTTGATATCTATAACGAAACCCAAGATGAAGTAAACATTATTGAAGTAAAAGCTACTACATCCAAAAAATATACGGATTTAACTGGAAATTATCTTAAAGGAAAAAAGTATTCCATATTCTTAAAAAAAGACAATATTCATTACTTAAAAGGGGAGATTCAAAACTATCCTTTAGAAAAAGAAATGCCTACTACCAAATATGAAAAAGAACGTGCTAAACTTTTGGAACGTTATAAAGTAGGAGAATACATACATGATTTAGCAGTTCAAAGATACTTTATAGAAAAACAATATCAAACTCAAAAAGAAAAATTATCAAAATTTCATTATTATTTGGCAGTTTTAAATCAAAATTACGTTTTTGATGGAACATATGAAGAAAAAAAAGCCGTCTATAACACCTCAAATGGGGAAGAGCTAATTACCTTATTCCAAATGGATAAAATAACAGAAGAATACTTACCACTTATTGAAGAAGAGAAAAAAAGAGTGGAAAAGTATATTTTGCTTTCTGACAAAAGTCCTTGCCCTTTGGGAGACGCATGTGGTTATAAAAGTCAAAATTGTTGTAAGTTTTTTCAACCAGTATGTGGGAAAATCATTCCTCCAAAGAATAGTAGTTTAAACTATGTAAATAATCCTTTTGGGTTTGTAAAAAAAGACGGTACTAGAATAAAAGGTTTAGATTTAATTAACGAAGGTTATAGAGAAATGTTAGATGTACCAGAAGAGTGGATCACCAAAAAAAATCATTTGATCCAAAGAGAATGTCTAAAAAATCATACACAGTACATTCATAAAGAAAAAATTTCTGCTGCTTTAAACACTTTAGAGTATCCTATTTATCATTTAGATTTTGAAACATTTCCTTGTCCACTTCCAAGATTTAAAGGAGAATGGCCCTATATTCAGAGTCCCTTTGAATTTAGTTTGCATATTGAAGTTGCACCAGGTGTTTGTGATAAAGAAAAAGATAATATTGTTTTCTTAGCCAAAACAAAGGGAGATGAACGAGAAGAATTAATAAAGACCATGTTAGCTTATATAGACCCGAATAAAGGAACCCTCTTTGCCCAAAACGTAGCCTTTGAAAAAGGAAGAATCAAAGAACTAGCAGATATTTTTCCAAAATACAAAGAACCTTTAATGAAAATCTATGAAAGAGGCTTTGATTTACTATATCTATTAAATAATAACAAAGAATTATATAAAAAATTAGGATTTTCGAAAACAGACTTAGAAACCTTTAATTTCTATGATGAAAACTTAAGTGGTTCCTTCTCCATAAAAAAAACATTACCTGTCTTTAGTAATCTTACCTATAAAAATTTAGAAGTAAAAAATGGAACAGAAGCTATTATTGAATATGCAAACTATGATAAAAAAACAAAAGAAGAACTAGAGCATTGCCAAGAAGCTTTAAAAATATATTGCGCTCAAGATACATGGGCAATGGTTGAAATCTTAAACGCCTTACGAAATTTAGTATCCAAAGAAAAAATAAAAATGTAATAGCACCGTCAATTAAACGTCAAAGAAAGTTGCTTTTTCTGTATGTTTTGCAACTTTTTTAGTATGATATTAAAGTAAGGACGTGATTTTATGTTATATCCTTCTATAGATAAGTTGCTTACCATAGTAGATTCAAAATACAAATTAGTTCATGTGGCTTCCATCCGTAGTAAACAAATGTTAGAAAATAATCATTTTCAAATGGCGGAGAAGGAATATAAAAATAAAAGAACTATTGGTAGAGCGTTAGAAGAATTGGAAAAAGGACTTATTCAAGTTACCTCTCGTGGGGATAGGTAGTAAGTTCTTTTTCTATGCAAAAGATAAAAAAGTGTGACAAAGATACGGCCAAAAAAGAAAAAAGCTCATAAATTATCCATGAAAGGAGATTTTTTATGAGTAGGGTATTATTAGAAGGAGAAAATCAAATTACCAATGGTTATCGTGCTGGCGTCCATCAAGGTGTGGATATTGTTAAGAAGTGGTATCAGCAAGATACAATTATTTCTCATAGTGCAGGCGTAGTCGTATTTGTACAAACAGGTATGCCTCCTAATCCTGGAAGTACAGGAAACGCTAGCTATGGGAACTGTGTAAAAATTCGTCATGATGATGGCTATTATACTTTATATGCTCATCTTAGTACAGTTTATGTAACAAATGGCCAAAAGGTTACAAAAGGTGAAAAAATTGGCTATATGGGATCTACTGGGAATGCTTACGGCGTTCACCTTTATTTTGAAATTAGAAATCAATATGACACTCGAATTGACCCTACTCCTTATTTGGACACTGATTTACCAACAAATACTCCTGAAAAAAGTGTAACCTATCAAGTATATGATAATGTTAAAAAATATTGGTTACCCAATGTCACATTAGGTTCTAGCGATTATGCAGGTAATTTTGACAATTCTATCAGTGCAATATACTTAGATAAATATCGTATGCGTGTACATGATAAAGTACGAGGAATATGGCTGCCTTGGGTAGAAAACCGAAATGACTATGCTGGTAATATTGGTAGTGTAATTGACGGAGTACAAATAGAAGGAGTTACCTATCGCGTACATTTAAAAAACGGCCCATGGTTATCTTGGGTTTCGAAAGCAAACAACACAAGCCAAGGATATGCTGGAATTTATGGTCGAGAGATGGATGCCATTCAAATGAAATGAGTGAAACGCTCATTTTTTTGACGTGAGTCCAAAACTCATGATATAATCTAGATGTAGTTAGAGGAGGGAATTTATGAATAAAACATTTTTTAAAAGAATTGGTGCATACATATTAGATGTCCTAATTATATCTTCATTGGTACAATTATTATCACTTGTTCCATTTTTAAATCCAAATCGTACATTATATACAGAAAAATATAATGAACTATTAAATTTACAAGAGCAATACAACAATAGTGAATTAAGTTTGGATGAGTATAATCAAGCATTTAATCCAATTGCATATGAAATTTATCGTTTAAATACGAATTATGTCATAACGGATTTAGTTTGTGTCTTATTCTATTTTGGTGTATTACAATACTTTCTGAAAGGACAAACCATTGGTAAAAAACTATTCCAAATTCGCGTTGTAAGCAAGGATGAAAAAAAATTAACCATGATGAATTATATTTTGAGAACAATTGTATTAAGTAATGCTATCATTTCCGTAGCGTTACAATGTGTTGTTCACTTTATGAGTGTTGATAACTACTACAATATCTATCAAAATATAGACTTAGTAGGCTCTATCATTCTTTATATCATATTATTTATGGCTTGCGTAAGGCGTGATGGAAGAAGCTTACATGATTTTGTAGGTGGTACAAAAGTAGTGTTGGAAAATCCAGATGAGAAAAAAGAAAAAATAGAAGAAGAACAAAAAATTATTGAGTTGGAAGCAAAAGAAACAAAAACTACAAAAGAAAAGCCAAATGAAAAAACAAAGGAAACACAAGAAAAAAAGAAAAATGCTAAGAAAAAAGATTCTTAGTTTTTCAAATGATAGAGTTCCAGAATCTTTTTTTTATAAAGTTTTTGCTGCTTAAAATAGAAAATTTATACTTTTTGGAAGGTAACCATGAAATAGGGAAAAAAGTAGGTGGTATTTGTGAAAACAAATTTTAATTTTAATAGTATTAACCAATATTATAAATATGTGATTAACATAAATAAAAATGATTATAAGAAAATGCAAATGACTGTTACAAAATTAAAAAAAGAATACGATTCTAAATTGAAAAAGCTTCATCAAATGGAAAAAAATAATACTCAAAAATTTAATTTTAAAAATCAAAGAAAATTTATAATATATCATAAAGAGTTGTTGATAAATATACTTAATGAAGTATTAAAAATATATAGTGAGGAATTAAAAGATTTAAGCTTGGTTTTTTTATCTGGTAGTTTTGCAAGAGGAACTAATAAAATGAGTAGTGATATAGACCTACATTTTTTCTATAAAAATGATAACTATAATTATATTTATGAAGAAATAGTTTCTTATATAATTTGTAGAGTTATGAACAAGTCAAGGGATTGTATTGATCCCACTTTTATCTTTAATATTCAAAGTAAAAATAAAGTGATAATAACCAAAAAAATGGATAAAAGTAAATTGATTGTAATATTAAAATATAAGAATAAAGAAATTAAATATTCGTATAAAAGTGGCAAAAAGAGAAGATTTTATTTACAATATACAAATAGTAGAGATGTAAATAAATTCTTTCGTTATATTGGTCGTGAAATGAATATGCATAATAAAGAATGGTGTCATTGTTTTAAAGTCATAAATGGAGAAGACAATTTTAACAAATTCTATGATCAAATGTATATTCAAGAACAACAGCTAATTAATAATGATTATCTTAAAAATAAAATAAGCATATTAAGAGAAACCATAAGGACTAGTGTGAAGAATATAACAAATAATTCTATATCACAATATAAAAATTACTATCAAAGTCAAGCTTTCGAATGGATATATGAATATGTATCTACGATTAGATTTATTCTTATTCAAAAAAATTACACAGTAAAATATTTAAATTTATTAGATATATATGATATTATAGAAAAAAATTCGATTATAAATAAGAATGTATTTATAGAAATATATAAATACATGTGGAATTTAGAAAAACTATCTGTTTATTGCTACGAAAATGGAA
>CAYQKO010000010.1:0-20059 GCA_964418205.1 uncultured Muribaculaceae bacterium | reverse complement strand
TGTAAAATACTTAAATGATAATGATATCACCTTTCTTCTAAAACATCGTAATGGAACAGAAAGTAACATTTTAAAAAAAATGAAAAGTGCTTTGTCCGAAATGGGTATTCCCGAAGATATCATTGAAGATGTCTTAAATAGCGAATCCACTAAAAATTTTTTGGCCGAATACATATATGAAACTTTAACAGCATATTTGTATAATCAAGAAGAAAAAACAATAACGGAAGAAGATATTATTTTACTAATCGAGCAAAATATTCCCATTATAGATGAGTATTTTCAAAAACACGGAATTTCTTTATCAGCAAAAGAACAATTCTCCCTATTCGAATACACAAGAGAAAATGCTTATAAATTAGTAGAACTTTTACCAAATACGGAAACGATTTTATTAAAGGTAGAAAAGAAACTACCAATACAGTGGATAAAAATGGGAAAAGACTTCTTTAATGTTTTAACAAATCATTGGACAATAATAGTGTTAATTGCTATTCTAATCATCTTTCTAATCTTTCTTATATCTATCCATTATAAATCAAAAGGATATTTCTTGATATTAAAACGTCTTTTATTTACTTACAGTTTTCTTTTAATAATCATAGAAGTTTTATTGGGAACTATAATAAAAGATTACTTTATGAGTGAATGGGAGATAGCAAATGTCTTTATAAACTATATGGTGAACGTTCTAGCCAAAGAACTTTGGATTTTTGTAATATTAGCCATCATTGCACATCTATTTTGTTCAAAAAAATTAAAGATTCAGAAAGAAGGGAACTTATGCGAAAATATATAGAAGAATACAAGAGTAAAGTAGAAAGTTTATTAGAAAGTGGTTATACCAGTCAAGACATAGAAGAATTAAAACTTAAAATAGCGTATTTTCAACATGAAAGATTGATTCATTTACTCGTAACACTTGCTTTTGCTTTTTTTGCCATTATCTTTCTATGTTTAGGAATGCTTTCTTATATATTCTTAATTCCTTTTATCTTTTTCATTATCTTTTTAATATGTTACATCATTCATTACTTCTTTTTAGAAAATAATGTTCAGTACTTTTATAAAATATATGACAAAATGATAAATAATTCCAAAAGAAATAATCAAGAATAGGAAGGAAATAACTTTGTCATATGCTAAAATTGATGAGTAATATTTTTATAGTATGATTTAGTCAGTGAGTGAGTAGTTTGCTGAATTGCTAAAGGGTATATTTCATATATATACCAGCAGGCTTGCCCTGTGGAAACCTTTAGGCAGGGGAAAGCTCACTTTTTTGTTTTCTTAAATGTATTATTCATTGTTCCAGTTCTAAAGCATTACTATCACTAGGGACTAATTTTAACCCATAGCTTAAGTAATTATTGTTTTTACAATATATTTTTTCTTTTTTTGGCAACATAAAGGTGTCATACGCATGATTATTGCAAATGTAAATGTGTAAAAAACGAATGTTCGCATTTTGAAGTTAACTATGGTAAAAATGAAAGAATATTTTTTGTATTCCACATTGTTCGACAAAGTTTGTTACTTGTTTTTGTTACAATCAAAAATGAAAGGAGCTTACAAAAAAAATTGAATTTTTTTAAATGTTAACGGTGTGAGGTTAGTAGTTTCGGCCAAAACATTGGTATACTTTTTGTAAGGTGGTAACTATGAAACTATCAAAAGCAATTTCAATTAAAATGACTAAATTATGTAAAGAAAAGAGTATTACTCCGAATAAATTAGCCGCCATGTGTTGTTTAACACAAAGTACTGTTCAGAACTTGATGGTAGGGAAATCTAATAATCCTAAATTATTAACTATTATTCGTATTTGTGAAGGTCTTAATATTTCATTAAAAGATTTCTTTGATGATGAGATTTTTTCTAGGATTGAAAGGGAGGATTGAAATGAGTAAACAAGAAAATACGATACAAATTCAAGAAGGGGAAAGTATAAAAGTTGTAATGGAAGAAAATACGGATGTTTACTTAAAAATAACCTGCCAAAACAATCAATTGTATGTAGAAAATATATCTTTAAAAACATTAGAAGATATACAATATGAAGAAGAGCAAGTGAATTTGATGAAAGAATATTTGAAAGAGCGTACAAAAGGTTAAATTGTGGTTGCATTAAGTATTTTTTGTGTGTTATAATAACCTTGCTTTTAAAGCGATGTATTATCCGCTGGAAAATCCATGATAATATGTAATATAATAGAAAGGAAGAAAAATATGGCTAATTTAGTTGATAAAATCAATGAGAAACATATTCGTAAAGATATTCCTGAAATTCGTGTGGGAGATACCGTACGTGTTGATGTTTGGGTAAAAGAAGGTAAAAAAGAACGTATCCAAGCTTTTGAAGGATTAGTTATTGCAAAAAAAGGTGGAAGTATATCTGAAACTATTTCTGTACGTAAAAAATCTGGAGGAGTTGGAGTTGTTCGTATTTTTCCTGTTAATGCACCAACAATCGATAAGATTACCGTAGTGAAAAAAGGTTTGGTACGTCGTGCAAAACTTAATTTCATTAAAGGAATGCGTAAAGAATATAAAGTGAAAGAAAGAAATAGTTCTGTTTCAGAAAATTAAAAATATGAGACCTATAAAGTTTAGAATGCTTTATAGGTTTTATTCATATATAAATTTCTTTGACGTAGTCATCATATGATAAAAACGACTCTTTGATAAGTCGTTTTGCTTATACTCGAAAGATTCGAGTTATCAATCACACTGGTGTCCTGGGCGAGATTCGAACTCACGACCGATCGCTTAGAAGGCGATTGCTCTATCCAGCTGAGCTACCAGGACATAACTCACTAACAAAAAAATTATAATATAAAACAATTTGAAATGCAAGTCTTTTAGCAGTTTTCCCGTTTGACCTCATTTTGCATTCATTCTATCTAATTTCTGATATTTTTCTTTTGTGTTTTTCATATTTTTGATATGATTAAATAGAAGAAGGAGGTGTGAGTGAATGAAAAAGAGTTTTATGTTATTAGCTGTAATGATTTTGTTATTTGCTTCTGGATGTGGTGATAAGAAATTGACTTGTACTAGAGAAGATACATCGGATGGTTATACAACAAAAGAGACAATGAATATTTCTTATAAGGATGATATAATCACTAAAATAGAACAGACGATTTTGACTGAGATGGATGAAGAAACCATTGATTATATTTTAGAGTATACAGATGAAATCGTTTCTAAAACAGAAAATATCAGTGGAATTGAAATAGAATATTCTAAAGAAAATAGTACAACTTTAAAAGGATATATTATGATTGATTACTCAAAATTAGATGAAGATAGTTTAAAAGAAAACTTGGGCGATGATTTTGATGTAGATGATTTTTTGGAAGCTAAAAATCAAAATATCGATGAATTTAAAGAACAAAATCTTGATGGGTATACTTGTAATTAAAAAGAGAAAAACAGATTTTCTCTTTTTAAGTGCTTTCTTGAAAAACAACATTTTTAATGTTCAATGTATCTTGAAGTGATAATGAAATTGCGTATTTAACGACTTCAATCATGTCTTCATTCGTAAGTCCTTCATAGAGTAGAGGAGAGAAACTTAAATATACTGTTTCTTCTAGTATTTCATATTCAGAAAGTTCTGTCGAAGCTTTTAAATAACTCATTAAATTTGTTTGAATGCTTGGATTGCTTTTTAATCTTTCAATAATAATTTCTACTTTATCTTTTTCATTATTTTCTAATAAGGTAACGGGTACATAGTAAAGAGTATTGTTTTCTAAAGCAATGTAGTAAGTAGTTGTTTTACTGATATTTTTGAAGTTATTCATATTATATATTTTATTTACGCCAATGTCTCTTGTAAGTAATGTTGGTAGTTTTGTATCTGTATTTGGAATGTTTTCTAAAAGTTTATTTTCTACATATAAAATGATACCACGAACGGATTCAATTTCAGTTAATGAATACACTAAACATTCAATCATTTTTTCTTCATAACCTTTTGGAACATTCAAAAATTCTTTGCTAAAATTAATTTTTAATACATCTTCTTGAAGATCAATGCTTAAAATTTTGGTATTACTAGGGATTACAGGTTCAAAAGTAGCAGGAATATAAGCACTTTTGGCATTATTAATCGTTAAAAAGGAAATGATTTCTTTCGCTTTTTCTATCGGTTCATCGTTTTTAATAACCATTGTAGTTCTGGCAACAAGAGAAGATTGGTCTAATAAGTAAATTGAAAAAGCATTTCCACTTTGATAAGAAATAGTTACATTTTCTATATCTTCTTCTACCTTTGGAAATGTTAAAGTTAGTAGAAATACAAGAAGAGCAAAAGTAGTTATAATTAATTTTCGTTTTACGCATTCACGAATCACAAATATCACCTGATTCATTTTATGTAGTAGTTTTATGGAACATGACAAAAAAAGAGAATTTTCTCAAACTCTCTAAATGGTTATTTCATTTAAACGAATTAGTTCCACAACGGCACAAGCTCTTCCTTTTACTCCTAATTTTTGCATAGCATTAGATATGTGATTTCGAACTGTCTTCTCACTAATACCTAATTTTTCAGCAATTTCTTTTGTTGTATAATTTTGAACCAACATTTCGAAAATATCTTTTTCACGATGCGTTAATATTTTTTGATTCACATCTTCACCTACTTCCCCATAATCTCTTATTCATAGTTTATGAAGAAAAGGCTTTTTTGCGCTTAGGCATTTTCAAATTTTACAGTAATATATTTGTTGGTGTCATAAAGTGTTTGTACACTACGAATAATATTATTGGCAATAGTGCTGCTGTGGTCTTTGGAAGCGATAGTGATGCTAATCGTATCGTTTTTTACTTTAGCAAAACTATCTAGGTTAAATTCTTCCTTAATTTTTGTTTCAATTTTTTCTTCTTCCGCCTTTTTTTGATTTAAAGCAATTAACGAATTATAAGCATTATTTTTTTCTTCTGTAGTAGCAGAACTATTTAATAAAATTTCTTGATAATTATTCATTTCGTTTAAAACACTTTCATCTTCTTCAATTCGTAAAGCGACTAATAGACTACTTTCTTCGACATTTACGTTCACTGAAGTTGTAGATTCTGTTTCAATCGTACTTGTTTCTAAAATACTCTTTAAACTGGAATCGTTTAGAGTAACATAATAAATGGATAAAACTAAAATCAAACTAAAAAGCGTCACAAACCAAACACTTTGCTTATTCATCATATTTTTTCCTCCTAGCCTTTAGTAAAAACTATGAATTTTTGAATAAATTATTCCTTTTTTGAAAGAAATTATATATTTTTACATGAAATACTGGATTTATGCTATAATAAGAATGCTTAAGAAAGTTGGGATGATATGTATCAATTCTCTTTACTTTTTCTAAAATTTATATTATTTAGTATGATTGGGTATGTAGTAGAAATGATTTTTTGTGCAATTATTGATAAGAAAATTGCAAATCGCGGGTTTTTATGTGGCCCTATTATACCTATTTATGGATTTGGTAGTCTTATATTAATTTGGATTTTAAAGCCATTTTATAAAAACGTTTTTTTCGTGATTCTTTTAGGAATGATTATTACGGGGGCTTTGGAATATTTTACGAGTTATGTTTTAGAAAAGGTGTTTCATAATAAATGGTGGGACTATAGTCAGGAAAAATTTAATTTAAATGGACGAATTTGCTTAAAAAACTTGATTTGTTTTGGTATTGGCTCACCGCTTATTTTATATATTCTGGATCCTTATATGATGGAATTTTTGTTACAATTTAAAGATGAGTATTTAATCGCTATTTCGTGGGTATTATTTTTTATTTTTCTGTTCGATGTGATTTATTCTTGTGTTGTTGCTTATAATTTACGTAACCGTATTATTATTGTAGAAGATTTAAAAAATGAGAAATTATCTAAAATCCCTGGTATGTTTGAGAAAATGTTAACGAAGAGAATGAAAAGTTTTAAAAAGCTAAAAAGAACACCAAAAAGATTATTGAAAGCCTTTCCAACTTTATTCCAAGAAAATCAAAAAGAGTTTGAATTGATGAAAAAAATTGAACAAATGGAAAAGGAAAAGAGAAAAAAGAAGAAGAAACGGAAACAATAGAAAATATTGTTTTCTTTTTTTGTCTAATTATGTCAAGAAAAAAAGGAATTTCTTTGTTTTCCCTGTATATATCAGTGGGAGGCAAAAATGAAAACAATCAGACAACGAGACTTTCAAGATTGCGGAGTTACTTGTATGGAATATATCATTAATCACTATCATGGATATGTGCCTATTGAGAAACTCCGAGAAGATACTTTTACAGATCGTGAAGGAACTTCGGCGTATCATATCGTGGAAACGTTTAAAAAATATCAATTTGATTCTTATGGTAAAAAAATAGGTTATCATGATTTAAGAAAAGATTTCTTGCCAGCAATCGTTCATATTGTTTTGCCGAATGGTTTGAATCATTTTGTAGTATTAGTAAGGGTAAGTAAAAGTGAAGTGGTTCTTATGGACCCCATGATAGGAAAAAGAACTTTGTCTAAAAAAGATTTTGAATGTTTATGGGATGGAGTTATTTTGTTTGCCATACCAAAATCAAAAATCCCTAAAATTCCGAAAGAAAAAAATATTTTTCATGTGCTTCTCTTTTTTGCTTCCAAAGAAAAACGAATTCTCTTTTTTATCGTTTTTTGTAGTATTATTTCTTCTATTCTGACAATCATAGGAGGTGTTTATTTTAAAATTGGAATAGAAATCATGAATGCTTTTGACCAAAATACTTTTTGGATTATTACACTTGTGTTTCTTCTGATTCTTTTCTTTCGAATGATATTTGAAGCTTTGCAAAGTTATTTGACTATTTTTCTGAATCGAAATATTGAGGTGAATTACATGTATGCTTTTTTGAAACATTTATTATATCTTCCTATTCAGAAGTTTTTAAGTTATCATGAAGGGGATATTATGACACGAGTGAAAGAAGCAGAAGAAATCAAAAATCTTTTTCAAAATGTATGTATTACTTTTTTTCGAGGGATTATTCTAGTAGTGATATCTTTTCCTGTTTTAGCTATGTTAAATTTAGAGTTGTCTTTATTGACTTTAGCAGGTATGATGTTTTATTTTGGTGTAAGTTTTCTTTTGTCAAAAGATTTTTATCATTTTATCTTAGAAAGGATGAATGAGGAAAGAAGATGGAATGAAAATCTTTTGGAAACAATAAAAATCTTTTTATCAATGAAGCATTTGAATCAAACGACTTATTGTTTAAATAATCTAGAAAAAGATTTCTGTATGTACGAGAAACATTCTACTTATTATGGGCAAAAGGTGACTTTTTATCAGTTTATGAGAGAAAACTTCTTGGAGATTTTGTTTTTTGGATTGTTAACGTTTGGAATGTGGCTTGTTGGGAAAGGGGAGATTGAACTTTTAAATTTGGTTACGTTTCAAAGTTTGTATACGTATTTTGTTACTCCCTTAAAAGAATTAGCAGATATTGGTCCAAAGTTCTTTTATATGAAAGGGATTCTTCTTAAATTGAGTGAGATGGTTCATATGGAAGAGGAAAGAGTGGAAGAACGCTTGTCTTACCTTGCAGCTCCCTCTATTAAAATTGAAAAATTAACTTATTCTTATAATCAAACGATAAATTCGCTAGAAGGCTTAAATTTAAAGATTAAGGCGAAAGAGCATGTTTTTTTACAAGGCCCTAGTGGTTGTGGGAAAAGTACGCTGTGTAAAATTCTTCATTTAGATATTACGAATTATACAGGGAAAATTTTATTTTCCGATAAAAATTTAAAGGATTATGATATTTCGGATATTCGCAGTTCAGTAGTTTATTTGAGTCAACAAGAGAGCCTTTTTAAAGGAACTATGAAAGAAAATATCCTGTTTGGAAGTAAGGATGAAAAGGGCTTTGAGAAGATATGCACGATTTGTAAGTTAGAGGATTTCGTTTGTAACAGACCCTTGCGTTATGAAACATTCATTCATGAAGAAAATGTCTCAGGTGGTGAGAAACAAAGAATATTACTAGCAAGAGCTTTATTAAAACCAGCTAGTTTATATCTTTTTGATGAGTGCTTGAGTGAGGTGAATGAGAAGTTAGAAGTGGAAATTATCAAGAACATTAGAAAGTATTTAAAAGATAAGACTATGATTTATATTAGCCATAAAAATCATCAGGAATTGTTTGAAAGGAGTATCGAAATGTGAGCAATCGAAGTGTACATTATAATGTTTACACATTGTTAAAACAAAAGCCTAAATGTTATGGACTTATTTTTGTAAGTGTTTTGTTGCTTATTTTGTTTATTCAAATTTTAGTAAAACAGCAAATTAAGTCTATAGCTACTTATCAAGCTATATATTATTGTGATAAAACGTGTGTATTTCAGGCTACAGTTTTGTATGAGGATGCGAAAAGAATGAGTACAGATTGTGAATTCATCTATAATAAAAATTCTTTGGAAATTGATAGTATTCGTTTTGGAGATGTCGAGATCTGGGATAATTCTGCTGCGGTTCAAACAATTCAAATAAATGTTCCGAAACAAAAACTTTATAATAAACAAACGGTGGATATAACAATGGTATTTCAAAAAGAAAGCATAGGAAAAAAGATTATTGAGGCATTAAAGGGAGGTGATTAAATGCTTGATAAAGACGAAATGCAAAAGATTAAAGGGGGAGCAATACAGTGGGCAATCTTAGGAGGAATCTTAGGAGGAATTTTTGCCTTTCTTGCTGGATTGGCAGATGGTTTTTTAAATACTAGCAATAGTTGTAGTAATAGTTAGAAAGGAGTTTTTATGCGTTTAAATAAACAAGAAATGATGGAGATTAAAGGAGGGGCAACGACAGCATCTTTTATTAATGCAGTTACGAAAGCTTTTGAGTTTATCTTTGAGTTAGGACAATCCATTGGAAAAAATTTGGCTAAGTGGTTTCAATACGGTTGTTAGTATTCTGTAAGATATAAATCATAAAATTCATCATAGGTAATTCCTAACTCATGAACTTGTGTGGCAATATCTATTCCAACATACCTTATATGCCATGGTTCTTCTTGGTATCCTGTAATGGTAGAGTTATTCTTAGGATAACGAACGATAAATCCATATTTGTAAGAGTTATTTAGCATCCATTCATAGTCACTGTCGGTTAGATTGTACCAATGGCTACTACTTCGGATGTCGATGGCTAGTCCAGTTTGATGTTCCGAATGCCCTGGACGAGCAGAATAAGTATCTACAACACTTTGAGGATCTGTTTGTAAATATTTATTGTATAAACCACTTTGATAATCATAAGAACGATAAGTACTATACGGAATAAGAGACATCCCATCCATGGTTGCTGCAGCAAGTAAGTTTTCAAAATCGTTTACCGCATCATCTTTGATTTTTAAGTTAGGAAAACTTGGAATAGGTACTAAATCGTCTGGAACATAGTCACTTGGTAAAGCATTGTATTTGTTTACTAAAACTGTAATACTACTTGGATTATCAACGATATGAATCGTAGAATAAAATTCTTGATCTAAATTCAAGTTGACTCTAGTTACAACGTCTTTCATTTCTAAGTTTTCTACGAATTGGTAGGCTTGATAACGAGCTAAATTATGAAAATCAAAATTTGAAATTTGATAAAATTCAGAAAGATCCACATAATCATTTTCTAAAATAGCTAGAATATTTTTCGTACTCATATACTCATATATATGATTGATTTCTGTAGCAGAATAACCTTTTTCTAAAAGTTTATTCGCATCACTTACAAACGATTCTTGACTTACTAAATGGATTCCTTGTTCTTCTAATAGTTCACTTGCAGTTTTTTCATTTTCTACTCCTGTAGTTGGTTTAAAAATGTGATATCCATAAGAAATAACAACAGTCACAAGCAGTATGGCAATAATAAGTAGAAGAAATAGAAGTGTTTTTTTCTTTAATTTCATAACATCACCTTATATAAAAATTATATCATGTTTTGAGAATAAAAACACAATCTTTACATATGCTTTTGTTAAGAGGTGTAGAATGAAAAGATTCATATTATTATTGATTGTATGTTTTTTGGAAATGAGTGTGGTACAGGCTGAGACCACCACAGATTTAGCACCAAATAGTAAAAGTGCTATCTTGATGGATTATGAGACTGGCGAAATTCTTTTTCGTAAAAATGAGACAGAGGCTTTCGCTCCAGCGAGTATGACGAAAATTATGAGTATGCTTTTAATTATGGAAGCGATTGATGATGGAGTTATTTCTATGGATAGTGATGTTACGATTAGTGAAAATGCGGCTAGTATGGGTGGTAGTCAAGTTTTTTTGGAGGCTGGCGAGGTATATAAAGTGGAACAACTTTTAAAAGGGATTGCGATTGCTTCTGGAAATGATGCTGTTGTAGCAATGGCGGAGCGTATTAGTGGAAGTGTCGATGAATTTGTAAAAAAGATGAACGAAAGAGCAGAAGAATTAGGTTTGACGAGTACTAGATTTCAAAATCCTCATGGGCTTGATGCGGAAGGTCATACTTCAAGTGCTCTAGATATGGCAATTATGGCTCGAGAATTGATTCAACATGAAAAAATATTAGAATTTACAAGCATTTATGAAGATTATTTACAAAAAAATGATGGAACAAGTACTTGGCTTGTAAATACAAATAAATTAGTACGATTTTATGATGGTGTAGATGGCTTAAAGACAGGATTTACAAGTATGGCTGGCTATTGTCTTACAGCAACTGCGAAAAAAAATAATTTGCGAATGATTGCCGTGGTCATGGGAGTTGAAACAAGTGATCAAAGAAGTAGTGATATTTCTAGTATGTTAAATTATGGTTTTAATACATATAAGATGGAAGTTTTATATTCGAAAGAGAATCCTTTGGGAACAAAACGAATTGAAAATGGAACCCAAGAAACAATAAACATTGTCTTAAAAGAGGATTATAGTAAGTTATTAAAACAAACAGAGACTAGTCCAAATTATTCTTATAACGTGAAAGTAGATAACTTAGTTGCTCCAATAAATTCTGGTGATACCATTGGTACAGTGGAAGTTATCGATAATGATGGGATTGTTGTGGATACATTGGAGGTTACTACAAAGGAAACTGTAAAAAAAGCAAGTTTATTTGATTTATGGATAAAGAATATTAAAACTATCACAGCTGGAAAAGTATTAATCAAATAAATGTCAAATTCTAGGGAAAAGATTGTATTTTTCCTTTTTTTTCATATAATTTTTAATAGGTGAATCAAACGTGGAAACGAAAAAAAAGTTAAAACTAAAAAAGAGTATTTTGTTTAAAAGTATTTCTCTTGTTGTAGTAGCAATTAGTATAGTGATGTTTTTGTTATTAGTTCATTTAAATATTTTTCCTTTTAAATACTTATTACTAGCCTTTGTTCTGTTATTTTTCATCGATATTGCACTTTATTTTTTGATGTCTCGTAAAAATTATAGGGTGAGAATTTTGGGAACGATTTTGTCTATCTTGTTGGTAGTAGGTTTTTCCATAGCTATTCATTATCAAAATGTTACGCTAGATTTTTTAGAAAGTATTCGTTTTTTGAATATTCAAACGGAAACGTATTATGTGATTGTTCCGAGTACGAAAGGCTACAGTTCTTTAAAAGATTTGGATGGGAAGAAAATATCTTATGTAAATGATCGAGAAGGTATTCAAAAAGCCTTCAAAAATGTCGAAGAAACAGTAAATATAAAAAAGGTTGTTTCACAGGATAATAGTGAGCTAGTAAACAATATATTGAAAAACAACGTAGAAGCTATCTTAATGGAACAAGCAGAATATGAAATGTATCGGGAAATGGATAATGATTTTAAGGAAAATACAAAGATAATTGATTCTATTGATGTGCAAGTGGAAAAAGAAGATATTACGAAAGATGTTATTATTACGAAAGAATCTTTTAGCTTTTATATTACAGGGATTGATACTTATGGAGCTTTAACCAGTGTTAGTAGAAGCGACGTCAATATGGTAGTTACGGTAAATCCTAATACCCATCGTATTCTTTTAACAAGTATTCCAAGGGATTATTATGTTCCTGTTGCAGGGAGTACTTCCCTTTTAAATGATAAGCTAACACATACGGGATTAAAGGGTGTGGAAACATCTGTTAAAACCATTGAAAACTTGTTAGAAACAGATATTAATTATTATGTCCGAATTAATTTTACCTCACTTGTTGAAATGATTGATGCGATTGATGGAGTAGATGTAGAGAATCCTTTTGAGTTTACAGCAGACTATGAAGAAGAAGAGGAACATGTTTATTATGTCTTTCAAAAAGGAACCATTCATTTAGATGGGAAGCAAGCTTTGGCATATGTAAGGGAAAGATACGGTCTTAGAGAAGGAGATATTGCCAGAGCAAGACATCAGCAACAGGTGATAAGCGGTGTTATAAATAAATTATCTTCTACGACAATTTTAACAAAATATCCTCAAATATTAGGAAGTATCGAGGGGAACTTTACCACAAATATGTCTTTGTCTAATATTACTGGTTTTTTAGAATGGCAATTAGATACCATGTCTTCTTGGTCCATTGAAAGTATGGTTCTAACAGGCTCTGATGCATCTATGAAAACAGCTTCCATGCCAGATTTGTATTCTTCTGTTATGATTCCGAGTGAAGAAAGTGTAGAAAGTGCTATAGCAAAAATTAATGAAGTAGCGGATGAAGATTAGCTACTTTTTTTGACTTTTTTTGTCGAAGTTGTTTCAAAGAGGAAAAAAATTCTCTATATTAAAATAGGCGAGGGTGATTCTATGCTAATGTTAAATTTAGATTTAGAAGGACAAAATCTTTATGCAAGACTAGTAGGAAAATTAACAAAGAAAGAGACATATAAATTTCATCATTATGTCATTCCATACATTGAACAAGAAAAAGTAAAAAATTTTATTTGCGATTGTAAGGAATTAAAAACCATAGACAGTGAAGGAAAGTATGCTTTGTTAAAAACGAAGATCGTCTTGAAACGTCAACAAGGAAATCTCTTACTATGTGATGTGAAAAAGGACATAAAAAAAAGCCTAATTGGATACCGTATGCGCATACAATAGAAAGTGGATGATAACTTGAATTGTGAAGCTTTGATAGAGGAAAATATGCCCTTAATCAAACATATTGCAGCAAAATTTTATGAGGCTCCATTTGATGATTTAGTTCAAGCTGGTGTGATGGGAGTTCTAAAAGCTTTGAAAAATTATCGCCAAAATGGAACATGTAAATTTTCTACTTATGCATATGATTACATTTTTGGAGAAATGTATGATTTTGTAATGAAAGATAGAAAAATGAAAGTAAGTAAAGATATATTAAGATTAGCTAAAAAAATTGAAATCGCCAAAAATACACTTGCTCAAAAAACAGGTATTGTACCAAATTATGAAGAGGTTGGTAAGTTTTTAGGTTTGAGTAGTAGGTGCGTTGCTGAAATCATTCATAGTACGAACGAAATGATAAGTCTTGATAATAACACCGAGGAAGCAAGAGAGCTATATGAGACCATTCCAATGAAAGAAAAAATATCGTTAGAGGAACGTATGAATTTACAGTCTGGTTTGGAAACATTACCGAAAGAGGAGCAAAAAATTATGGAATATCGTTATTTTGAAGATTTGACTCAAAAAGAAACGGCCGAAAAAATGGGAATGACTCAAGTAATGATATCCCGTTATGAAACAAAAAGTTTAAAACGTCTTAGAGAATTTTATGAAGTCCTTTAGAAGGCAAAAATATTGCTTTCTTTTTTTGGCTATTTATTGTAAAATACTCTTAGGTTCCCTTAGTAAAATGGATATTACAAAATCCTCCTAAGATTTAGTTGTAGGTTCGATTCCTACAGGGAACGCCATTTATTATGTAAAGTATGATAAGTAAGGGGAATTTAGCATAGAATTATAGTAGATAGGACGGATAAAAATGTTAAAATATGAAACGGATTCAAGAAAAGTACAACCTGGTCAAACTTTTGTGGCTATAAAAGGAAATACGGTGGATGGACATGATTTTATAGAGCAAGCTATTAAAAATGGAGCAAAAGAAGTGGTAGTAGACCATGAAGTAACCTCTAGTGTTCCTGTTAGAAAAGTAACGAATACCAAAGAGTATTTGAAAGAACATTTAGTAAGGGAATATCAAGAGAAATTAAGTGCTTTAAGATTGATTGGAATTACTGGAACAAATGGGAAAACAACTACTTGTTATTTAACTTATCAATTATTAAAAAAATTGGGAGTGAAAGTTGCCTATATGGGAACGATTGGTTTTTTCTATGAAGAAGAAAAAATAGAACTTCCCAATACAACACCAGATATTTTAAAAATTTATAATTTATTTTTAGATGCATTAGAAAAAGGATGCACGGCAATTGTGATGGAAGTAAGTTCTCACGCTATTGCACAGGAACGTATCCTTGGATTATCTTTTGAAATTGGTGGATTTACAAACCTAACGGAAGATCATTTGGATTTTCATAAAACAATGGAAAATTATTTGGAAACCAAATTAGGTTTATTCCATTATATGAAGCCAGATGGAAAATTTTTGGTGAATTTCGATGATCCTTATGGAGTGAGGTTTCTAGAAAAATTTTCCAATGCGAGAACCATTAGTTTGAAAAAATCCGATTATCAAATTCTCTCTTATGATTTTACTCCTTCTTCTACCAAAATAAATCTTTTCTATCAAAAGGAAACCTATTCTTTTTCCTCTCATCTAACTGGAAAATTTAATGTCTATAATGTTGTATTTGCTCTTGCCATTGCAGTAGAATATGGCTTTTCTATCAAAGAGATTTTAAAGAAAATCGAAGAAGTTTATCCTCCAAAGGGTAGATGTCAAACCTTTCAGGTAGGGTCTTTTTTTGCAGTAGTGGATTATGCTCATACTCCAGATGCGGTAGAAAAAGTAATTGATTGTTATCACGAACTTGCCCAGGAAAGAATTATTACAGTGGTTGGATGTGGTGGAGATCGTGATCCAATGAAACGACCAATTATGGGCAATATTGCTACTTCAAAAAGTGATTATGTTATATTTACGAATGATAATCCTCGTACGGAAGAGGAAAATAAAATTATGGACGATATAATAAAAGGTGTTCAAAAAGACAATTATGAAATCATTTTCGATAGAAAAAAGGCAATTGAAAAAGCCTTAAGTATTGCAAAAGAAAATGACATTGTTTTAGTGTTAGGAAAAGGACACGAAGATTATCAAATTATTGGACATGAGAAAGTTCATTTCGATGATGCAGAGGAAATCCAAAAATTTATTCAGACCAGAAATTTAGTATAAAATCGTTATTTTCTTATTTACATCTTTAATGACGCGATCTTCTTTTAAGTTTTTTAACTCTCTCATCATCGCACTTCGATCAATAGCAAGATAATCTGCTAAGTCGGTATAGGAATAATTCAAATTAAAAGTTTTTGAATTATTTTTTTTCGCTTGCAGTTCAAAATAAGCTAGTAGTTTATTACGAATGCTTCTTGTAGTCAGAAGTTCAATCCGTTCATTTCGCTTCACAATTTTTTGCGTTAATACTTGAAATAAGTTATCGAAAAGTAAAAGGGCATTTTTATTTGTCTGTGCTTTTTCCAATAAGTCATAATAATTAAAAAAAATAACCGTGCAATCCGTAAGAGAAATCACATTAAGTTCATTGGAGTCATTCGAGACAAGCATATCCGAAAAGACATCTCCTTGTTCTAATTCTTCTACAATGGTACGAGTACCCGTGTATTCATAACGAACCATATTTGCAGATCCTTTTTCCATAATTCCAATCAAATATCTCTTTCCAAAAGAATAGGATATGGTTTGATTTTCTTTATAGCTAATTTGTTTTGCATTTATCTGTGTCAATAGTTTACGTAAAGTTTTTTCTTCCATGTTTTTAAAAATATCGTATTTCATAGCCATTGAAAGCACTTTCTTTCTATGAAAAATATTATAATGCGAAAATGTTGCAATTGCAACAGACATTTTTTGATTTTCATTTTATGATTTTCTTGCATAGTAGAAGGAGTGAGTGAAAATGAAAGTAATAAAAAGAGACGGAAAAGGAGTAGATTTTGATCGTGAAAAAATACGTATAGCGATTGGAAAAGCCAATGTTTGTGTAGAGGAAGAAGATCGCGTAACAGATAGACAAATTGAAAACATTATTAAATATATTGAAAAACTAAATAAGAAAAGAATTCTTGTGGAAGATATTCAAGATATTATTGAAGAGAAACTAATGGGTCTAGGGAAGTATAAATTAGCTAAGGAGTATATTACGTATCGCTATACGAGAGCTTTAGTAAGAAAATCCAATACGACCGATGCTTCTATATTAAGTTTAATTAAAAATTCCAATAAGGAACTTGCAGAAGAAAATTCAAACAAGAGTACAGCACTTGCAAGTACTCAAAGAGATTACATTGCTGGGGAAGTATCAAGGGATTTAACAAGAAGGATTCTATTACCTGAAAAGATAAGTAAAGCACATGATGAAGGTGTATTGCATTTCCATGATGCAGACTACTTTATTCAGCCAATTTTTAATTGTTGTCTTATTAATATTGAAGACATGTTAGACAATGGTACAGTGATGAATGGAAAGATGATTGAATCTCCAAAAAGTTTTCAAGTAGCGTGCACCGTAACGACTCAAATTATTGCCGCGGTGGCATCCAATCAATATGGCGGACAATCCGTGGATTTATCTCATTTAGGAAAATATGTTCGTTTGACAAAAGAAAAATTTTACAATCAAATTGAAGAGAATATTAAAAAGAAACTAACAAAAGATGAAGTAGAAGAACTTGTGATGGATCGATTAAAAAATGAAATCAAAGCTGGAGTACAAACCATTCAATATCAAATTAATACTTTAATGACAACGAATGGACAGTCCCCTTTTGTAACACTTTTTATGCATTTAAAAGAGGATGATGAATACATTACGGAAAACGCGATGGTTTTTGAAGAAATACTTAATCAAAGATTACAAGGAATTAAAAATGAAAAAGGGGTTTATGTAACACCTGCTTTCCCAAAACTTGTCTATGTACTAGATGAAAATAATTGCTTAAAAGGTGGAAAATATGACTATTTAACGAAATTGGCTGTCAAGTGTTCTGCAAAAAGGATGTATCCAGATTATATCAGTGCGAAAAAAATGCGAGAAATTTATGAAGGAAATGTTTTTAGTCCAATGGGTTGCCGTAGTTTCTTATCTCCTTGGAAAGATGAAAATGGAAAATACAAATTTGAAGGTAGATTTAATCAAGGAGTAGTTTCTATCAACCTTCCTCAAGCTGCGATTGTTTCAGAGGGTGACGAGGATGCTTTCTGGAAAATTTTGGATGAGAGACTAGAACTATGTAAAGAGGCATTGCTATGTAGACATGAAGCCTTACTTGGTACAACAAGTGATATCAGTCCAATTCATTGGCAATATGGTGCCATTGCGCGATTAAAGAAAGGAGAAAAAATTGATAAGTATTTGAATTCTTGTTATTCCACTCTTTCTTTAGGATATATTGGAGTTTATGAGACAACAAAATTGATAAAAGGTGTTCCTCATACCGAACCAGAGGGAGAGAAGTTTGCTTTAAAATTAATGCATCATTTACGGGATAAAGTAGATGCTTGGAAAAAAGAAACTGGATTAGGTTTTGCGTTATATGGTACTCCTGCAGAAAGTTTATGTTACCGTTTTGCAAGAATTGATAAAGAAAGATTTGGAACCATTAAAGATGTTACGGATAAAGGATATTATACCAATAGTTATCATGTAGATGTTCGTCAAAAAATTGATGCTTTTTCAAAATTTAAATTTGAAAGCCAATTTCAACCTATTTCAAGTGGAGGATGTATTTCCTATGTAGAAGTACCAAACATGGAACATAATTTAGAGGCAATGGAAGAAGTTGTAAAATTTATTTATGATAATATTCAATATGCAGAATTTAATACAAAATCCGATTATTGTCATGAATGCGGTTTTAGTGGAGAAATCATCGTGAATGATGATTTGGAATGGGAATGTCCAAATTGCCATAATAAAGACAAAAATAAAATGAATGTAACTCGTCGTACTTGTGGTTATTTAGGCGAAAATTTCTGGAATGTTGGGAAAACAAAAGAGATTAAAGCCCGTGTAACTCATTTATAAGAGGTTTCTATGTATTATGCTGACATAAAAAATTATGATATTGCCAATGGATTAGGTGTTCGGGTATCCCTTTTTGTAAGTGGATGCCCTCATGCTTGTAAAGGTTGTTTTAATAAAGAAGCGTGGGACTATCATTATGGAAATGTATTTACAAAGGAATGTGAAGAGAAAATTATAGAGTATTTAGCTCCTTCTTATATCAAGGGATTAACTCTGTTAGGTGGTGAACCAATGTATCCTGAAAATCAAAAATGTTTGCTTTCTTTATTAAAAAAAGTAAAAGAAGTGTATCCGAATAAGGATATTTGGTGCTATACAGGGTATTTGTTTGACAAAGAAATATTAGATATCATGGTTCCAAAATATGAATTTACCAAAGAAATGTTGTCTTATATAGATGTATTAGTAGATGGTAGATTCGTAGAAAAGCTACATAATAAAAAGTTGATTTTTAAAGGCAGTAGTAATCAAAGAATTATTAACGTTCCAAAAAGTTTACAAGAAAATAAAGTGATTGAGTTAAATCTAGAAAAAGATTTCATAGAAGTTTAGGAGAAAAGAAAAATGAGACAAAGAGGCTTTGAAATAGCAAAAGGTTGGGAAGATAAGGATATTCATCTTCCTGTCCGAAAAACAAAACATGCTGCTGGGTATGATGTAGAGGCGGCAGAAGATGTTGTAATACCATCTTATAAACCAGGACAAAAACCAACATTAATTCCAACTGGATTAAAGGCATATTGTAAGGAAGATGAATGGTACATGTTAGCAAACCGTAGCAGTGGTCCAAAAAAAGGGTTTGTTATGGCGAATAGTATTGGAATTGTGGATGCAGATTATTATGAAAATGAAACAAATGATGGGCATTTCTATTTTCAGTATTATAATTTTTTAGATCATGATATTGAAGTGAAAAAAGGAGATATTATAGGTCAAGTGATTTTTCAAAAATTTTTGGTAGCAGATAATGATTTTGCGGATGGAAAAAGAACTGGAGGGTTTGGAAGTACAGATAACAAGTAGAAAATGCTTGTTTTTTCTTGATTTCTTTTATAATGATGGAAAAGACGTGGAGAATATGAGTGAAATTCATTATAATCGAGATTTAAAGAAGACATAAACGTATCAAATGCTAGTATCCATAGTATGGTTTGTGAAACTGTTTTATTTGAGTTTTGTATTAGTGTAATATGTATCTCTCTATTAAAAAACATAGAGAAACAACAATTACTTCACTTTATCCATTGTTTCTTATCACTTCATCTACTGGGTACATTATTTATTCGGCATTGTATCTGAAATCGATAGCTCAAAAAAAGCGGGAATCTTTAGAAGCTTTAGGAGAACTTACTTTTATCAAACTAGGTAGGGAAGGTAAAGCCGTTTTCATAGAAAATTTACAAGAAGCAGTTGTGACAAATTCGATTGATATTCATTTCGAAAATAAAAAGTCTGTAACATCTACAAAAAATATTTGGTTTTAGATGCGTATGGTGAGTACAAATGATTGAACAAACAACGAGTCATGCTTTTGGCGAGAAGATAACCAACTATGAATTTTATGATGAAGAGGAATTAAGGCAAACCATTGATATACCAGTATATCTCAAACTCGAAAAAAGTAACAATCTTTTTCATTTCCCAAAATCAAAAAAAATTCATTTTTGGGAAATAGCGTGTTACAATTATATCAACATAGATGAAGGAAAAAAATATGAAATTGATTAAAAGAAATGGAATTTTCTAAAACTGTAAAGAGAAAAAGGAAAAGTAAAAACACTTTAGGCGAATTGAGACAAAAATTATATTAATTCAATTCTTATGCCTATAACACCATATTGTTCTTGTTTTT
>CAYQKO010000009.1:0-20200 GCA_964418205.1 uncultured Muribaculaceae bacterium | reverse complement strand
CATATGGTTTATGCAGATTACAATTTTCATCCCTTATAATCTAGGAAAGAGCTAAGGAATTTAAAAAAAACAGACTTAGATATTAGTTAAGATTCCTGGTCTATTATTTTCTATTATTCATCCATCTATTAAGCTACCCTAAATGACATGTGTCGTGGAGATTTCGTTGTAAATGAAGCTAATTTAGAACCTGTATATGTTAATAATTCATTGAATTCTGCAAACCTTACTTTACAAGATTATGAAACAGCAAGCATCATCTTAAGACCTGCTACTAAATACTCTTGATTTTGGGCAGTAAGAGAATGTTACTCCTAAATTGAAATTGATAACATAAATAAATTAGAAAGAAGAAAAAGTAGTGTACACCATCCAAACATTTATAGTACATTGCTTTTTTTTTCATTTTCTTATACAATTAACACAGGTGAGAAAAAATGTTTGCAGATATCGTAAAAATGAAATTAATTGCGGGAAAAGGTGGAGATGGCTGTACCTCTTTTAGACGTGAGAAATATATTCCAATGGGTGGCCCAGATGGTGGTTCTGGTGGAAAGGGCGGAGACATTATTTTTGTTTGTGATGATGGGCTGAAAACTTTAATTGATTTAAAGTATCATAAAATTATGAAAGCAGAAAAAGGTGAGAATGGTAAGGGAAAAAATCGCCGTGGAGCGAATGCAAAAGACATTATTATAAAAGTACCAGCTGGTACCACCATATTTGATGATGATACAGGACTAGTCATTGCCGATTTAACTAAACATGGTGAAGAAGTCATCGTCGCACATGGAGGACGTGGAGGACGCGGGAATGTTGCTTTTGCAACTCATGAAAAACCAGCACCTGAATTTTCAGAGTTGGGAGAACCTGGAGAAATTCGTTACATCAAGTGTGAATTAAAATTGATCGCGGATGTCGGTCTTGTTGGAATGCCAAGTGTTGGGAAAAGTACTATTTTATCTTCCGTGACTAAAGCAACACCTAAAATTGCTAGCTATCACTTTACAACTTTAAGTCCTAATTTAGGGGTTGTTACCTTAAGAAATGGTACTTCTTTCATACTAGCTGATTTACCGGGTATGATTGAAGGAGCTAGTGATGGCACAGGACTTGGTATAGAATTTTTAAGACATGCATCCCGTACCAAAATTCTGGCTCATGTTATAGACATGGCTGGAACAGAAGGTCGTAATCCTATAGAAGATTACGAAATGATTCGGAAAGAAATCGTTCGTTATAGTGAAGCTCTAGCAAAGAAAAAAGAAATCATCGTTGCAAATAAAAAAGATATAGATGGGTTCCAAGAAAATCTTCAGAAATTTAAAGAACGATATCCGGATAAAAAAATCTTTGCTGTAAGTGCTCTTACTCACGAAGGATTGGAAGACTTAATGTTTTACTTAAAAGAAACTCTAGATAACTTAAAAGAAGAAGATATCTACCAAGAAGAGGATTACGAAAGTACGATTGTATACCGGTTTAAAAATGAAAAACCATATACCATTACAAAAGAAGACGGCATATGGGTAATTAGGGGAGAAGAAGTTTCTAAATTATTCTCTATGACTCGATTTGATGAACAAGAGGCTGTGGAAAGATTTGCTCGAAAGTTAAAAGGCATGGGAATCGAAGAGGAATTAGAAAGATTAGGGGCTTTAAGAGGCGACGAAGTACAAATTATGGATTATATTTTTGAGTTTAAAGATTAAATCACTCTTGAAACTTTAAAATAGAGCCAACATAGATCTTTTGACTAGTATTTTTAGGTAACTCTAGAATACTAGTTTTTTTTGGCTCACCGCTTACCTTAACAACCTTATTTTTAGGTACATCGCGATAAATATATATCACTTGATTTTTCTCATTCAAACCAATTACATCAATATTCTCCTTCATAAAAAAAGTATGAATCGAATTACAATTTGGAAACAAAATACCATAATCAAAATTTGTTTTTCCCATAAAACCCATCAAACGATCTTTAAAACTGGTTGCCTTTTTAATTTCTACCTCTTTATTGTTTATTTTTAATCTCATAAAATATCTCCTTTAAAAAAAATATATTCCATTGCAAGAAAAATATGATTTTTTTTCAAAACTACTAGAAACATTGTATCAATAAATTACAAAAATAGGGAAATATTTTTTGTTGTAAATTATCCATAAGATTGATATAATTGACTAAAGTAGGAGAGTGACTAGTATGGATGAGAAAGAGTTTAATCCAGAAGACAAAATGGAAAAATTAGAAATTACCAAAGAATTGCAAACATTAAAAGATTTATCAATGGAGGCTTTAAATAATATTGAATCAGAATATCAAACCGATTTTGATAAACATATGGAAGATTCGGATTTGATTTTTCAAACGGAAGTCGAAACAAAAGAAGAAGTAAAACAAGAAATAGAAGAAGAAAAAAAAGAGAATATCTTTAAAAGAGGAAAGAAAAAATGGAATGGGTTAGAGAAAAAGAAGAAAATTATTATCATAATCTCAATCGTGATAATTTTATTCCTTATCGTGGCACTTGTTATCTTCTTATGCTTAAACCATGAAGAAGAAGAAGTAAAGCCAAAAGATCCAGACGTTATTTTAGGTTTTGATAATTACCGTTATGAAAACGGAACCTTAGTTTTCTTAGATGATGAAAAGGAAATAGGTCGTTACGAATGTGAAAACAAAGATGAAAATTTATGTCAAGTTGCCTATTCCAATTTAGATAACACTATGGATACAACAAAACGAGTCGATGAAAATGGGGAAAGTCTAACTTTAAGAACCAAAATATATTATGAAAATTATGTATTTGTTATGGATACCAAATCGGAAAATACATCAACAATATATCTATATGATATAAAAAACCAAAAAAAATTACAAACCGTCTTTGAAGTACTTCAAACCTATGATTATGAAGATTACGTTATATTGAAAAATGAAGAAAGCAAATATGGCGTGATAAAGATAAGCGAGAATGATGTATCTACAGTAATTCCTTATTCTTATGACGAAGTGCATCTTATTCCAAATCAAACGGAAATGAAACTGATTTCTGTACGAAAAGACAACAATTCTTATATAGCGGATACCGAAAACAAAATATTAACAAAAGCTTTTAATACAACCATTGTCAATGCGACAGAAAACTATGTTGTAACGAAGGATTCTTCAAGTAAATATCATATTTATGATTACAACGCCAAAGAAATCAATGCGGATATTTCTCATGATTACATTGCTGTACTAGACAAAATAATGATATCCGTTCAAGAAAATAAACTATATATTCTTGATTCGGATGGGAATCTTTACAGTGCTCAAGATTTTAGCCTAAAAAATACGAACTATAATCCTGTAGCAACATATAAAGAACTAAAATTAGAAAAAACAGAGCAAGCTTTTGATTACGAACTAAATAATAATATATTAAATATCAATATATATGATGGTGAGGAAAAAACAAATTATAATGTCAATTTAAATGAAGGAAAACTTTCCAGTACCATTTCATTCTTAAGTTACTTTGAAGGGTCTTTATATTTTTATGAAGATAGTGCAAAAACCAAACTTATCGGTTCTTATTCTTGTACAAACCGAAATACAGTGGAAGATAATACAACTGAATTAACAAGCTGTAAAGTGGCTTCTGATTCTATCTACCGTGAGACAACTGGTAATATGAAAGAAGTAGGAGAAGTAACAACAGGAATGATTCCTATTATTGGAAAAAAATATGTCTTCATTTCGGATGGAGATACCATTCTTCTTGTAGATTTAACGAAAAATAGTGATTCCGTCATTGCAAAATATACCAATGTCGACACAGCATCTTATACTGGAGGAAATGAAATTTCCTTTGCTAGTCCAACTTCCATGCCATTCATAGCCAAATCAAAAACAAGTGGTAAGTTTGGTGTGGCGAAAATAACAAGTGACGGAGTTTTACCAGTGATTGCATTCGATAAAACAAGTATTAAAAAACTTGGAGACTATTATGTAGTAGAAGAAGATGGAAAATATTCCCTATATTCCTTAGAAGGGGAAAAAGTTACAGAAGACAAAAATTCTCCAATCGTGGATTACTATAAAACTTATTTAAAAACATATAAAGATAACATGTACTTTGTTCACACATTTTCATCTGATGTATCATCCACAGCCTATAACTATATTGAATTATACGATGAATACTATGCCGCGGTCATGAATAACCGTGTCCATCTATATAGATATGATGATGCAGAAACGGAATACTTAACTGATGGGGAAGAAAGTGGTATAGAACTAAAAATTACGGATTATTATGGAAAAGATGTGAATGCTTTTCGAATTACATTTGATTCCAAGAATATATATGTTGAAATAGGTAATACCAACAATACTTATAGTTCTAAAAAAACATTCCCAATAGCAATGGAAAAAGAAGAAGAGGAGGAACCAACAGAAGATGATTAGTCCAAAAGTGCAAAAAGCAGCCGTTATAACAATCGTTCTATTACTAGTCATCTTTTCCTTCCTTTCTGGCTATGGTATATACTTAAAAGTAACAACCAAAACTGAAATAGAGACTCCTGAAAAAGAAAACTTAGAAAAAGAAAAATATTTTGATGGAAAATTATGGTTTTATAATGAGGAAGGAAAATTACTAGGTACTTATCAATGTGATACTTTAAACTGTGATATTGGGAAAAATGTCATAAATGATACGTTATATTCCATTGATTATTATGTGAGTGAAGAGGAGTATTTCCAAATCATGAATAATAGATATATTTTTCTAAAAGATAATGAAGATGAAACGAGTGAAGAAGTCTTTCTATTTGATATCATTCATAATGTGGCTTATAAAGCAAATAAGTATAAATCGGTAAAAAATTATGGTATAGGTTTGGAAAATAATTTGTATATTGTGGAAAATGGTGCAGGGAAATTTGGAATTTTGCAAGTCGATACAAATCCTTATATGACCGTGCCATTTGAATATGATTTTATTGGTGTCATTAATCAAATTGGAGAAGATGGATTATTAATCACGGATTATTTTGTAACCTTGAGTGATGGATACTGGAATATCATGGCTAAAAATCAAATCATATTAACATCTAGTATTATGAATGAAATCGTAACTTTTAATGAGGAATATGTAATTGTAAAAGATAATCTAGACAATTACCAATTATTAAATTATAATGGAACCTCCAAACTATCCATTTCATTCCAGAAACTTTCCTTTACGGAAAAATATTTAAACTGTCTTACTTTAGACCAAGAGTTTTATGTGTATAACATATCAGCGGGATATCCTATAAGTGAACCCTTTGCAATCCGTGAAGGGGATATGGTAGAAACAATAATAACTGAACAAAATCAATTAGAAATATATGTAAATGATAATCTAGAAGAAATCGTTTCTTTATCTTGATTTTACAAAATTTTATTGATAAAATAACTATGAAATGCGAGGACATTAGAGGAGTATAAAGTACCCTTTTTATAGAGAGGTTAGATTGGGTGAAACTAACTAAAAGATACTTTAGAAGGTTGCTAGTAGAGCATTTAGGAGAATTCTCCTTTATCAAAGACAAAAGAAAAAATAAGGATGGTACCGTCTTTCATGACTCCTTTGGTATCCATCTTTTTTTATTTAGAAAGTGGAATTTATATGAATCAGATCAATGAAGACTATAATAAAGTAGTAGTATTTACCCCATCTCATATTTTAGAAGAAATAGAGCAAGATGATTTACAAAAATCACACGAAGATATGCTATATTCGATGTTAAGTAAAGAAGCATGGAGTGATCAGGATGAAACTTCTCTTTTAAAATGGAAAGATGTAGTAATGTATCATGATAATATTGTAAATTTAAACGCGGCACACATCGCATTTCAAGTTGGTTTTAGTGTTCTATTTGAAACAAAAAATATGGTTACTTTATTCGTATCTTCTTATGTTTCAGATGAAATGATTCATTATATAGAAAAGAACTATGGAGCTTTAACAGAAAAATACCTCGGCTTCTTTGCAATAGAAAAAGACGGGTCACTTGATAAAGTGAAACAGATGGAAACAAATTTTGAGGGAATTCCTTTTGAAGAACAATACAAACTTGTTTTTACTGAGCTATTAAAAACATTATATCGTAATAATCAAGAATGGAAAGAAGAAAGAATGAGTACATATCATAGATAAAATGATAAGACGAAGAAAGGATAATGAAATATGTTAGAGAAAAAATATAATCACATCGAAGTGGAAAAAGGAAAATATAACGAATGGAAAGAAAAGGGCTATTTTGGGTCTGGTAAAAGGAAAGGAAAACCCTTTTGCATTGTTATCCCACCACCGAATGTTACAGGAAAACTTCACCTAGGACATGCTTGGGATACTTCCATTCAAGATATTATCATTCGGTACAAAAGAATGCAAGGCTTTGATACTTTATGGGTTCCAGGGATGGATCATGCTGGTATTGCTACGCAAGCGAAAGTGGATAAAAAACTTAAAGATGAGGGAATAGAACCTCGTAACATGTCTCGGGAAGACTGGCTAAAAATTGCTTGGGAATGGAAAGAGGAATATGCAGAAAACATTCATGATCAATGGGCTAAATTAGGGTTAAGCTTAGATTATTCCAAAGAAAGATTTACTTTAGATGATGGTTTATCCAAGGCAGTAAGGAAAGTATTTGTCGATTTATATCATGAAGGGCTCATTTACCGTGGAGAAAGAATGATTAACTGGGATCCAAAAGCTATGACCGCGCTTAGTAACGAAGAAGTGATATATAAAGATGTAGCAGGGAATTTCTATCACATCAAGTATCCTATAAAAGGTACAAATGAGTTTTTGGATGTCGCGACAACTAGACCTGAGACAATGTTTGGAGATGTTGCATTAGCTGTAAATAAAGAGGATGAACGTTATCAAAAATACATTGGCAGTCTGGCTATTTTACCACTTGTAAATAGAGAAATTCCCATTATAGCAGATGAACATGCGGATCCAGAAAAAGGAACAGGTGTTGTAAAAATAACTCCGAAAAGTGATCCAAATGATTATGAAGTAGGACTAAGACACAATCTAAAAGGCATTGATATTATGAACCTAAACGGAACCATGAATGAAAATTGTTTGCATTATAATGGAATGGATCGTTTTGAATGTCGTGAAAAATTATTAAAAGAATTAGAAGAAAAAGGCTATTTATTAAAAATAGAAGCGATTACTCATAGTGTTGGACATTCCGAAAGAACGAATGTACCAATTGAACCAATTGTTTCGAAACAGTGGTTTGTAAAGATGCGTCCATTAGCCGACAGAGTATTAGAAAATCAAAAAGACAAAAACAAAAAGGTTCATTTTCTTCCAGCTCGTTATGAAAAAATAATGAACCACTGGATGGAAATTACTTATGACTGGTGTATATCAAGACAACTTTGGTGGGGACATCAAATTCCTGCATGGTATAAAGAGGATAAAATATATGTTGGTATGGAACCTCCAAAAGAAGAAGGTTGGATCCAAGATGAAGATGTTCTAGACACGTGGTTTTCCAGTGCTTTATGGCCATTTAGTACCTTGGGTTGGCCAGAAGAAAAAGAAGAATACAAAAAATATTATCCTACAAATGTTTTAGTTACTGGATATGATATTATTCCTTTTTGGGTGAATCGAATGACTTTTCAAGCTTTACATTTTACGAACCAACGTCCTTTTGAATACTGTTATATTCATGGATTAATACGAGATAAGCAAGGAAGAAAAATGAGTAAATCTTTAGGCAATGGGGTAGACCCAATGGATGTAATTGATGAATATGGGGCAGATGCATTAAGGTATTACCTAACCACATCTACTGCTCAAGGAACCGATCTTCGTTATGACGAAGAAAAAGTAAGAAGTACATGGAATTTCATAAACAAAATTTGGAATGCATCTCGCTTTGTTATGATGAATATAGAAAATGTCGATTTCGATTTACCATTAAACTTAAAAGAAGAGGACAAGTGGATATTAACTCGTTATAACAAAACAGTCAAGGAAGTCACAAAATATATGGATAAATATGAATTTCAAAACGTTGGCAGCAAATTATATTCCTTTATTTGGGATGATTTCTGTGATCAATATATTGAAATTGCCAAGTTTTCATTAGAAGACAACACCACTAAACGAGTTTTACGAAAAGTGTTAATCGGAATATTAAAAATGTTACATCCATTCATGCCATTCGTAACAGAAGAAATCTACCAAAAATTATTACAAACATCGGATACAATCATGTTATCAGAATATCCTAGATATGAAAAACAGGAAATATTTGAAAAAGAAGAAGAAAAAATTACCAATGAAATTCAATTCATAAAAACTTTCCGTAACATAAAAGCAGAGCACAATATCGGGAAAGAATATGGTGTAATGATTGAAAATCAAGAAAATTATAGTTTTATCATAAAAATGTTAAAAATTTCTGATCATCTAGTTAGAGAAACAAAATCTAAGACAATTTACTCCGTCATCTATAAACAATATTCTTTCCTATTATGTGATGAAAAAGAACAAACGGAGGAAGATAAATTAAAAAAAGAAAAAGAAATATTCCGTTTGAAACAAAGTATTGAGAAACGAGAAAAATTATTATTAAATGAAAACTTTTGCAAAAAAGCTCCAGAAAACTTAGTCAAGGAAGAAAAAAAGAAATTACAAGAAGAAAAAGAAAAACTACAAAGTTTAAAAGAAGAATAAAATGAAAAAAGAATAAATTAGAACTCAACTATTGATATTGCTCATTTATTGCGTTATAAATGAATTCTTTCGTTTGTCACTTGTTGGAAAAAAATAGCCCTTAAACTCAATGTTTAAGGGCATTTCTGTAATTTAAAAAAACTGCGTCTAATGCTATAATTTTACTTGTTTCAAAATTTTTATAGGAAATTATTTTAAAGTCCGTTCGAAAGCCAAACATCTCAGTCAAAATCGTCTGTTAAATTTGTTCTGACATAGGCTGGAGCATATCTAGCATTTTTTTAAATACTTCCATTTCTCTTAATTTTTCTATTATCCTATATATCAATAAAGATATAAAACAAGTAAAAAAAAGGGCTGTTATTCTATCATCTCTTGATAAATGAATTGTTCCAGAATCAAAATCGTATCTATCTTTATATTAACATATCTATCATTAGATGTACGTAATTAGAGTCAGAAAAAAGTTTCCAAAAAAATCAAGAATTTATGGCACTTGAAAGATCAAGTGATAAATACAGGTGCATTTTTAGGTGCATTTTAAAAAAAGCATTCATTTTATCTTAGGTTTTAAAATAAAACACCAACACAAATTTTTCACTTTCCTTTCTGTAAATATACTTCCTTCATCCGATTGTACAGAACAAGATATAGAAACTTTCTATTTTTCAAAATATGATGTCTTTTTCTTTCCTTATAGGCTTTTTATGTTATCAGTTTACTCTGTTATTTCTATGTTTATTATTTCAACTCTTTGTAATCCTGTAGTAAAAAAGGTCTTGCGTTTTGAGGAGGAATAACAATGGAGATACTAGGTTAAGTGTGGCGAATAAAAAATGTATGATAATTCGTATGAAGATTTATGAAAAAAATATGGCTTAACTAGGAATGAAATTATGTTCCTTCTTTATCTCGACAAACACGAAAAGAAAAATAGTGCCACAGAAATCATTGATGATTTAATGACAACAAAATCATATATATTGAGATCGATTGATACGTTAGCAAAAGAAAACATTATCATTCGAATTCCAGATGAGTATGACAAGAAAACCATTTGATTATTTATTAATAATGCATCAATTCCTATTTTAAGCGATTTAAGACAAAGAGAAAAAAAGATTACGAGATCTATAACAAAAAACATTACCGAAGAAGATCAAAAAACATTTCCAAAGGGGTTAGAACAAATGCCTCAAAAATTGTACCGATTTATTAAGGGAAGAGAAAAAAGAATAAATTGGCACTCATCTATTGACATTGCTAATTTATTGCGGTATAAATGAATTGTACTTAAAAAGAATGGTCCTATAAAAGACCTAAAATTTTAAGTGATAGTTCCAAATGGAACAAAGAAAGAAGGAATTTTAATGATTAAACCACTAGGGGAAAGAGTTGTAGTGAGAAGAGAAAAAGGAGAAACAAAGACTTCAACTGGAATTCTATTGGGAAAAACGACAGAAGAAAAATCTAGAATAGCAACAGTAGTTGCTCTAGGAACAGGAAGAATTTTAGAGAATGGGAAAACGGCTCCATTTCATGTAAAGGTTGGAGATAGAGTATTTTTAAGTAGTTATGCTGGAGATAATGAAATTACATATGAAGATGATGAGCTTGTAATCGTAGATCAAAGTCAGATTTTAGCGGTATTGGAATAGGAGAGTGAATATTATGGCGAAAGAAATTAAATTTGGAGAAGATGCAAGAAGTTCCTTATTAAATGGAATCAATAAGTTAGCGAATACAGTTAAGGTTACATTAGGTCCGAAAGGAAGAAATGTTGTATTAGATAAAGGGGGAACCCCATTAATTACAAATGATGGAGTTACAATAGCAAAAGAAATTACATTAGAGGATAAATTTGAGAATATGGGAGCTAGTTTAGTGAAACAGGTTTCTATTAAAACAAATGATGTTGCAGGAGATGGAACAACAACCGCAACTGTACTTGCTCAATCTATGGTGAAAGAGGGCGTGAAAAATATTGCTGCTGGAGCAGATCCTATGGCTATCAAAAGAGGTATGGATAAAGCATTAGAGGCATCGGTTGCAGAAATTAAAAAGATTTCCTCAAAAGTAGAAGGAAAAGAAGATATTACCAGAGTCGCATCGATTTCAGCGAATAATGAGGAAGTTGGAGAATTAATTGCAAATGCAATGGAAAAAGTTTCTACAGATGGTGTGATTACATTAGAAGAATCAAGAACCTCAAATACAGAGATAGAAGTTGTAGAAGGTATGCAATTTAATAAAGGTGTTGTATCCCCATATATGATTAAAGAGAAAGAAAAACAAGAAACGGTTGTTGATGATCCATACATTTTGATTACAGATAAGAAAATTTCAAATTTTAAGGAAATATTACCTATCGTGGAACAAACTATGCAAGAAAATAAGAAATTATTTATTATTTGTGATGATATGGAAGGAGAGGCACTATCTACTTTAGTGTTAAATAATGTTGGTGGAATATTGGATATCACTGCTGTAAAAGCACCTGAAACAGGGGAATATAGATCATCCCTTTTGGAAGACATCGCGATACTTACAGGTGGTAAAGTCATTAAAAATGATTTAAATGAAGAACTAAAAGATGTAACTATGGATATGTTAGGTAGAGCAAAACAAATTAAAACAAATAAAGATTCTACAATCATTGTGGATGGCTTAGGTAAAAAAGAAGAAATCAAAAATAGAATTGATGAAATTAAAAGACAAATTGCATCCGATGCAATTAGTAGTAATGTAAAACAACAATTACAAGAAAGACTTGCGAAACTTGCTGGTGGAGTCGCTGTAATTAAAGTTGGTGCAACAACAGAAGTAGAAATGAAAGAGAAAAAATTAAGAATTGAAGATGCACTCGCGGCAACAAAAGCTGCTGTAGAAGAAGGAATTGTAGCAGGAGGAGGAACTGCTTATGTAGATATCATTCCAAATGTAGAAAAAGTTGTTTCTAAACTGGATGCCAACGAAAAAATAGGTGGAAATATTGTTCTAAAAGCGTTAGAAACTCCATTAAAACAGATTGCTCTAAATGCTGGAGATGAACCTGCAATTATATTTGATAAAGTAGCATCATCAAAAGCAGGAATTGGCTATAATGCAGCTACAGGAGAATTTGTTGATATGAAAATGGTTGGAATAGTAGATCCTGCTAAAGTAACTAGAACTGCATTAGAAAATGCTGTATCCGTTTCAAAAATGATTTTAACTACAGAAAGTATTGTTTCGGATAAGGTGTCCGATTAAAAGGTTCATCCATCATGAATATGACAGTAAACTATACCCTGTTTCATGGGCTAAGAAAATAAAAAGAAATGAATAATTCTTTAAATATTTTAATAACGATTAATAGTAGTTGCTTAAATCAAACTTTAACCCTTTTAAACTCATTACATAAGACGAATCCCAATAACAAATTTACTATATATGTTTTACATGATAACTTAACGCTTCCTGATATCAATTCCATAAAGACATATAGACCTAATTTTAAATATAAATTTATTCAGGTAAATCAAAAAGATTTTGAAAAATTGCCCATAAAAAGTAATAGATATCCAAAAGAAATATATTATCGATTATTTGCCTCTATTTACTTGCCAAAGAATCTGGATAGAATTTTATACCTTGATACAGATATTGTGGTAATTAATGATATAAAGCCCTTATATTATAAAAATATCCATAATAATTATTATTTAGCTAGTACACATATAAGAAAAGTCATTCATAAATTTAATGAAAAAAGATTACATATGAATAAAGAACATCTTTATGTAAATTCAGGAGTTTTATTAATAAATCTTAAGGAACTTCGAAAGAATTTTAGCAAAGATAAAATTTATGAATATGTGATTCGTCATAAAAATAAATTATTACTACCAGATCAAGATATCATTAGTGGTGTTTATAAAGGAAAAATTGGGACATTAAATTCTTTAAAATATAATTTAGGAGATAGATATTTAAAATTATATAATTTGAAAAGCAAAAATAAAATAGATTTAGATTGGATTAAAAAAAATACAATTATTATTCATTATTATGGTAGAAATAAGCCATGGAAAAAACATTATAAAGGAATTTTAAATTGTTTTTATGAAGAATATAATGAAAAATAATGGATTCGAATTGTGGACTCTTACGAATTTGTAAGAGTTTTTTAGTAGCTTTTTTATTTTTTTAGTGATATCCTTATAATGGTGATGTAGAGTGAAGTCAAAAAAGAAGTATATGGGGTTTATATTGTTTTTTCTTTTCTTAATTTTTGGAACTTACTATTTCATTTTAAAAGATTATTCTGTAGCAGATTTTAAGGAATCCTTAAGAAATTGTAATAAAATATATATATTTATTTCTTTTCTATTCTTGTTCTTTTATGCTTTCTGGGCATCCTTATTTTTAAAAAGAACCTTATACCATTTCCATAAGAAAATAAATTGGTATCAAGCATTTGGATATCTCTTTACAGAAGTATATTTTTCAGCTATCACTCCTAGTAGTATTGGCGGGCAACCGGTTCAAATGGTGGAAATGAATAAAGATGAAATTCCTTATCGAGTAAACAGTGTAGTAGTATTATTAAACACATTATTATACAAAATTGCTTTGATCGTTCTTGCAACGATTTTAATTCTAATTTATCAAAAAGACATTTTTCATCAAAATATCCTATTCAGTTGGTTAGTAGCATTAGGCTTCATAACTACCATTTTCGTAATAATTCTCTTTATCTTATTGATATATTCGAAAAAATTCATTTCAAATATTATCTTAAAATTCATCAATATTGGGTATAAATTACATATTTTAAAAGAAAAACAAAAATATATAGATAAATTAGAGGAAGCTATCATCAACTACCAAGAATGTGCAGAATTTACGAAGCAAAATCCTAAAATATTGATAGAATTATTTTTCTATATGCTCATGCAAAGATTATCCTTATTATCTATTAGTTATATGATATATCTTGCTTTTGGATTATCCCAATACAATTACTTTGAAGTGCTTGCATTCCAAGTCTGTATTACGTTAGCAAGTGATTTTTTACCTTTCCCAGGAGGAGTCGTGGTTAGTGAAGGATTACTATTAGAGATAAATCAATTTCTATATGGTGCCTTGTTGGCAACTTCAGGAATGATTCTTTTACGAGGAATTAGTTTTTATATCTTCGTAATCTTTAGTGGACTATTTTATGTGTTATTTCATTTTAAAAAAAGACAAAAGGCGGTAGAAGTATGATTGGAATTTTTGACTATACAACCCTATTTACATATATTGGAACATTATGTGGAATGTTTAGTGTTTACTTTGCATTTACAAACCAAATCAGCATAAGTATGATTTGGTTGATTCTAGCAGGATTCTTTGATTCTTTAGATGGAACAGTGGCAAGAAGTAAGAAGAATAGAACTGAATTTCATCAAAAATATGGCATTCAGTTAGATTCCTTATCCGATGTCATTTGTTTTGGAGTTGCGCCTACATTTTTAGCTTTTCAACTTACCTTCAATAATATTTGGCTTAAAATACCATGCTTTCTGTATTTACTGACTTCTATTTCCAGATTAGCATGGTTTAACGTAGATGAGGAAATGCGTAGAAAAAAAGAAAAAGAAAGTCGGAAGTTTTATACGGGTCTTCCTGTAACTCCAGCGTCCATCATATTTCCAAGTTTATACTTGCTTTTCAGGCCACTAGGAGAAACTTTGTTTTCCTACATTTATATCGTTGGTTTATTGATCGTCGCGGGTTTACAAATATCCAAATTACAAATTCCCCATTTAAAAGGAAAAGGAGAGGCTATATGTGTGCTGTACGGACTTCTAATACTCATTCTATTAATCATTTACGCTATGTAAAAGAAAGACAAGATAATGTCGCATTGTCTTTTGTATACAATAACTTTTTGGGAAAATTATTCTTACCAATTGTAATATCAAAACCTATCACAACAATACTAGGGAATTATTATAATTCCAAACTATCCAAAATAGGTATTCAAAAATACATTCGAAAAAACAACATTGACATGAATTTATTTAAAGAAAAAGAATATAAATCTTTTAATGATTTTTTTACAAGAGAACGAAAAGAAATATCTTTTTCGCAAAAGAAAAAAGATTTCTGTGCTCCTTGTGATGGGTTTCTAAGTGCTTATAAAATAGAAAACAATCGTACTTTTTGGATTAAAGGAATCGAATACTCTTTAGAAGAATTATTGCATAACTTTTCCTTGTCAAAAAAATATAAGGATGGAATAATGTATATCTTCCGTTTAGTTCCTGCAAATTACCATAGATATCACTATTTTGATAATGGGAAAGTGTTAATGCAAAAACAAATAAAAGGTGTTTTTCATACGGTAAGGCCTGTAGCTTTAGAAAAAAAGAAAGTATTTATCGAGAATACTCGTACTTATAGTTTATTGTCAACAGAAAACTTTGGAGATATTATCTTCCTGGAAGTGGGAGCTTTAGGAGTAGGTAAAATAATGAATCACCAAAAAAAATCCTTTCAAAAAGGAGAAGAAAAAGGAATGTTTTTCTTTGGTGGATCTACCGTGATTGTAATCTTTGAAAAAAACATTTTAAAACCAGACAAAAAATTACTCGAAATGAGTACGCAAAAGTATGAAGCTGTGGTACAATGTGGATGTAAGATAGGAGAGTGTATATGAAAAAAGGTTTTACGTTAATTGAAATTATCGTTACCATTGGGTTAATTGCTATTTTTGGCTACGTTTTAGTATCGAATATTAGCAGTGTTTTTAATAATGAGCAGGATAAACAATATGAACAATTTGTCGAAAGACTGGAAACTGCCGCGTGTACTTACATTGATTTAGATGTTGCCGCGTCAAAAAAAGCTACTTGCAAGTCAACTGGCTCATGCACCGTGATGATTCATAGTATCTTAACACAAGGCTTAATCACGGATGAAGACCTAGTAAATCCGAACACGAAAGAACGAATTAGTACTTCGAAAACAGTAACAATTCAATATATCAACGGAGTAAAGACTTGTACACTAGAAAATGTAGATTAAAAAGAAGATTTTAGTCTTCTAATTCTTTTAAAATATTTTTTTGATATTCATGATAAGCTTTGATTTCAAATTTATCTATAAAAGGTTGATATTCAATCTTTTTTTGTTTCAAAACTTCTTTCATAATACTTTCTGTAAAATAAGGATTCCGAATAAAAACAGGACCTAATAAATAAGTACCATAAAAATTTTTCTTATGAATTCCTTCCTCCTTCTTATTTGGAGCATATCCAGTACCAATCTGAACCTCAAATAGATTTTTCTCTTGTACATTTTTTAATACCGTATTACGATTTTGAAAACCAATCATTTCTTGTTTTAAATTTTTCCTTTTATAAACCTGTTCTCCAACGATTCGAAAATCTACTTCCTGAGATTCAAAATCAAGAAGTCCTAAAGTCTTTTCTACTGTATCATTCGTCCTATAATAACATGTTCCAAACAAATTAAGAGCATTCCCTGTGGCAAAGAAAAATTTCCCTTGCTCCAAAGCCTCGTGTATTTCCTCTTTTCTTTTTAACAAATCTTCTAAGACAATTTGGAAAGCCTCCTGTGAGCCACTTCCAATATAAAACAAATCATAATCTGGAAAAGAAATCCTATCATCGACAGTCAAATTATGGACAATCACTTTTACTTTATGTTCTTCAAAGTGGTGCGACAAAGCTCGAATATTTCCATGTTCCCCATAAAGGTTCATTAAATCATAATACAAATGAGCAATTTTAATCGTTTCCATCTTCATACTCCTTTATTTTATTCGTTATCATTTCTGTCATATCAAAACAAACCATTGTAAATATTTTTCCTGTTGTTTCATTTTTTATAATCGGGATTAAATCATTCATATCTTCTACTAGAATCATTTTATTCTTTTTTATCTTAGCGTACTGAAGTCGAACTAAAACATCCCATTTAAATCGTCCGATTAATAAAATCTTTTCAATCGAATCATCATTTAAAAGTTCAAAATCCACATCCCATAACCAACTCAAATCATTATATTTATAACGTCTAGAAACATTATCAAAACCTAAAATAACAACCTTTTTTCCATCTTCATTCCTAATATATTTTAAAGATTGATAATAACTAAGCGCGTTCTCATTTTTACTTTCTAAAATCGTAACAACACGTTTATCTATTTTTAATTCATGACCTCGTTTACTTTGAGGGGTATGTTCATTTAAAGCTTTTAAAATATCTTTCTCTTTCACGCCAATACTACGACATAAAGCAAAAGCTGCAAGAGTAGCATACGCCGTAAATAGAAAATTTTTATTTAGCTTTACATCATTTTTATGAATCATCATCGTTTGTTCTTTTAAATTTACCTTACTTGCAACATAATCAGGATTTCCTCTTTTAAAATCACAATTTGGACAATAATAAGAACCAATATGCCCATAGTGATAATAAGAATAAATTAATTTTTTATGACAATTCGGACAATAAGCATTGTCGACACTAAAATTTTCTTTTTTTGTATAAGAATCTTTTGTTTTATTCACCCCATAGCTTACAATCTTTCCAGGGTAATTTAAACTCACTTTATAAAGCCCTGGATCATCCGCATTAATCACTAAGGTAGTAGAAGGATCCAAAGTTTTAAAAATTGCATCATAAATCAAATCTGGTGAACCATTTCGTGCTGGTTGATCCCTTGTAATATTTGTTAAAACAAGATGAGTCATTTTATTTTTTCCAAAAGCTAAATGCAGATGCTTTTCGTCCAATTCAAGCAATAACACTTCATGCTTAAATTTTCCACTTAAAGTACAATGATTTAAAATGAAAGTCGTAATGCCTCTGATTCCATTATTTCCAGAACTATTATAAACAACATCGTAGCCAGATTCTTTTAAAATATGATAGATAAAATTCGTCGTTGTTCCCTTGCCACTTGAACCAGTAACCCCAATCACATACTTTGGATACTGAATCTTTTCCAAAACATGTTGATTCATATTATAACTAATCGCTCCTGGGAATTGGGCACCATTTTTATGAAATATTTTGCATACGAAAGTTAAAAATTTATTTACTGCAATCTGTAAAAAAGTCATCATAGGTATCACCTTGTTTTTTATTATATCAAAATCGCTTGTTTTTGACAATAAACAGATGATACAATAAAGGGGGATGAAAAGATGGAAAAACACATAGAAGAATACTTAATATATTTACGAACTGTTCGTACTTACAGTGAGAACACCATTACAAGTTACCGAAATGACTTACTTTCTTTTTCTAGCTACTTAAAGGAAAAACATATTAACTACTTACAATTAGAAAAAGAAAACATCTGGGAATATTTAAAATACTTAACAGAAATAAAATTGAATGACCGAACTATTGCAAGACATTTAACTGCTTTGAGAAGCTTTTATACTTATTTACAAGAAGATAACATCATAGAAAGAAATATTTTTCAAATGATTCAAAATCCGAAACAAAAAAAAACATTACCAAATTCCCTAAATAATGAAGAAATAGAGAAACTATTCCAATTTGATAATCTTAAAACTCCTTGGGACAAACAAATTCGCCTGATTTTTGAATTATTATATGCAACTGGAATGCGAGTAAGTGAACTTTCTAATATCACTTTAAAAGAGATTGATTTTAATGAGAGTTCCATAAGAACAATGGGAAAAGGAAAAAAAGAAAGAATTGTTTATTTTGGAGAATATGCAAAAGAAGCTTTAACAGACTTCTTAAAGGTTCGTGATGAATTACTGATAAATGGAAAAATAGATTACTTATTTGTCAACAAATTAGGAGGAAAACTAAGCCGAAGTAGTATCGAAAAAATTGTTCAAAAAAGAATCATTGGCTTAGATTTACAACATCATGTATCTCCACATACTCTAAGACATACTTTTGCTACACATCTTTTAGAAAATGGAGCAGATATCAGAACTGTTCAAGAATTGCTAGGTCATGAACAATTAGAAACTACTCAAATTTATACCCATTTATCAAATGCCTATTTAAGAAAAGAATATTTAGATAAAATGCAAAGAAAATGAAAGGAGGTGAAACATGAAAATATATCGCTGTCCCATTTGTGGAAATATTGTGGTGAAATTAACCGAAGGGAATGGCTCATTCTCTTGCTGTGGGAAGAAAATGGAACTGCTGGAAGCTAATACTTTAGATGGGGCAAGAGAAAAACATCTACCAGTTTACAAAATAAGCGAGGACAAAATAGAAGTAACAGTAGGAGAAGTATTACATCCAATGACTACAGAACATTATATAGAATGGATTCTAATAGAAAGAGAAAATGGTTTTTCTTTGAAAGAACTCCATCCGAATGAAGAACCAAAGGCTATTTTTAAAAACAACAATGATATAAAAGCAATTTATGAATACTGTAATTTACATGGCTTATATAAAACAGATGTAAAATAGGGGCCTTTCAAATTTGCTTGACATATTTGTAAAATCCTATAAAATATACAGTTAAGTGGAAAGAAAAATCACCCAAGATTTTGGAAATTACGAATAGAAAAGTTCGTGATTTTTCTACAAAAAGGAGAATGTACTATGGAAAATCTAGAAAAAACAGCTACATTTCGTTATGACGGAGAATATTATACTTTAGAACAAGCTCTGTATAAAATGGAAAAACCTCCTGTGAGTTTTCAATTTCAGAAAGCACTTTTAAAAGCACAAAAACAGTTTTTGAAATCCCAAAAAAAAGGCGTTGTTTTTGAAGCGTATCCTGTAAAAGAATACTGGGTTGATAACTTTATAAAAGGAAATATATTCATTTCGAGTCCATTTTTCAGTAAACCAATTTTTTTGTATGCAGATAAGTTGTCAATAAAAAAAATCAAATACATGTTAAGCCATACAGATACGAATGGTATGAACTTAATTCAATCTTTTCCTTATGTCGGTCCAAAGAAAACACAAAAGATATTAAAAGCAATGGATTTCTATGATGAACAAGTAGAACGTCAAGCAAAATATTTACATTCCTCTTTATGGGATTTGAATTATGATGCCTTTTTTCAAGACGAAGGAAAGAGAATGCGTATTATTATGGATGACTATGATGCAATTTTAGACTATCTTTTAGAAAATGCTCAAGAAGAATATATTTGGGGAGAGGCTACAGACCACCAAAAGAAAATGTTAGATGAATCCAGAAAAGAAAATTTAACATATTGGAATCTAGTAAGTATGTTGGTTACTTACACAACATTAGAAGAACTAGAACAGGGAATTACGAAAGGGGATACTTTAAAAAGATTCATCGTAAAGTAAACAAAATGGGAAAATTGTGGAAAACTTGAGTGTGTCCTATATTGGAATATAGGTGCATCAATTATGGAAATACAACAAGGTGATGAAAGAGCAAGTTATGGTGATGCTGTACT
>CAYQKO010000008.1:0-20491 GCA_964418205.1 uncultured Muribaculaceae bacterium | reverse complement strand
CTGATAACTACTGGGGTTAAACCTTATTTAAAATTTTTTTCATGTCTTTAACCTGTAGACAAATTTGAATCATTTCTTATAACCTACAATTAAAAACTAAACTAGCACGAAAAAATCACTCTGAACTTTCTTATAAGCAAACAACTCCACAATCTGTAACATATATGTCATCACAAAAAATTGAGGAAAAATAGTTTTCTATTTGATAATACTTTTCCAATTCCAAAATATAAGCATTTTTATCTATGAATACAAAAAAACCTGCTTTCTTGTGTTCTATAATTTTCTACAAAACAACGACTCTTGTAAAGCAAGCTCTACGATTTGCATATCTATTTGTTCTAAATTTTCCAACATTTTATTCAATATTTTTTCACACGAAATCATCAAAATTCCTTCTTTCCAAAAACTATTTTACTACATTTTTTTCACCCATGTTGGAATTCGACAAGATATGTCAAATTCTTATTTCGAATGAAAAATTACGAAGTTATATTGTATAATATTACTGGTGGTTTTTATGGATTATCCAAACAAAATAAAGAAAAATGAAAAAAAAACAATTAACTATAGTAATCGAGGAATGCTTTTAGAATCCCTTATCAATGAAACAAATGAATATTATGTCGATAAAGATATTGCGTTAATCTATAAAAAACCGACACCGATAGGCATTAGTGAAGCAATCTACACAGAACATGGAAGAATCATTAAAAATGGATACTTCAAATCCCCCTCTACTCTTGACTACAACGGTGTCTACAAGGGAAAATATATTGAATTTGAAGCCAAAGAAACGCAAAGCAAAACTTCTTTTCCCCTAGCAAACTTCCATGAACACCAATTGCAATACATAGAAAGAGTTTTACATCATCAAGGAATTTGCTTTGTATTAATAAAAATGAATCATTTTGTATATTTATTAAAGGGTGAAGATCTAACATACTTCATAAAAAATAATAAAAGAAAAAGTATCCCATACCAATATTTAGAAAAATATGGTAAAATAGTACACGAAAGTTATAACCCATCCTTAGATTATTTAAAAATCGTCGATGAAATTTATTTTAAAGGAGAAAAAGAAGATGGCGAATAAGAAAAAATTAAAATTAAAAAGTGTCAAACAAATTAAAGATAGTATCAAAGAAGAAAAAAATACCAAGAAAAAAAAGAAAAAAAAAGATAGACACATTGGTAGCATTCTTTTAATGATTTTAATCACTATTGGTATCATTGTCGCGACCGTTGTAATTGCCTTTAGTTTATACATTGTATTTACTGCTCCAGAATTTACACAAGAAAACTTATATTTCAAGGAGGCATCCATCATCGAATGGAGCGATGGAACCGAAATGACTCGTCTTGGTTCAGAGAATCGTGTGAATAAAAACTATGAAGACTTCCCACAAGTTTTAGTAGATGCCTTAGTAGCTACAGAAGATTCTAGATTTTTCCAACACAGTGGGTTTGACGTAGCGAGATTCTTAAAAGCAAGTCTCGGACAACTTTCTGGACAATCTGGAGCTGGAGGAGCCTCAACAATAACTATGCAACTTGCGAAAAACTATTTTACAAGTACCGAAGCAGAAGGAATTGAAGGAATTATTCGGAAATTCACAGATATCTATATGGCCGTATTTAAAATTGAAAACAATTATACAAAAGAACAAATTCTTGAAATGTATTTCAATACTGGATACTTTGCTGGTGGAGGTTCAAACTATACTTCTATTCAAGGAGTAGAACAAGCAAGTCAATACTTCTTTGGTAAATCTGTCACGGACCTAACACTTCCTGAAGCCGCGATGATTGTAGGAATGTACAACGCACCAGTTTCTTATAACCCTTATACACATCCAGAAGCTAGCAATAATAGAAAAAACACCGTATTATCCTTGATGTATAACCATGGATATATTACCGAACAAGAAATGATGGATGCTCAAAGTATTCCTGTTACTTCTTTAGTAGTAGAACAAGATACAAGTGCTTCATCCTTTGCTTATCAATCTTTAGTAGATTATGTTAGTTCAGAAATCAAAGAAAAATTAGGCATTAACATATACACGGGAAGTTACCGCATTCGTACAACTTTTGACAAATCCATCCAAGATATTATTAATAATGTCCAAAATGGTGGTGTAGATGGTGTATTTAAAGACGATAAAGTACAATTAGGAATTTCCGTAGTAGCCATTTCGGATGGTTCTATTAAAGGATTAGGAGCTGGACGAAATTATGTGGCATTGGGAACAAACAGAGCCCACAAAGATGCTTATGGAAATTACTATCGACGGCAACCTGGATCTACTGCCAAACCGTTGGTAGACTATGGCCCGCTCATTGAATACAACAATGTTTCCACAGGTCAAATGTTTATTGACTTTAAATATGGATATAACAATGGAACTTATATTAATAACTGGGATTTATCCTACTATGGCGTTACAACATTAAAAAATGCTTTATCCGCTTCTCGAAATACAACCGCATTGGAAGCCTTCCATCAAAACGAAAAAGAAAATATCAAAACCTTCCTAAGCAATTTAGGAATTGATGAAGATAACTATGGAAATAATGGAGAAGTTTACGAAGCAATGTCAATTGGAGCTTGGAATTATGGACTTACAACATTAGAAAGTGCTGCTGCCTATGCAACGTTTGCTCGTGGAGGTTATTACATTGAACCATATTCTTTCTCCACAATTACCAATTTAGAAACCGAAGAAACAACAGAATACAAATATGAAAAAACAAAAGCAATGAGTGAAGAAACAGCTTATATGATTACGGATGTTTTGTTACAAGCAACAAGTGAAGGTGTTGCAGGATCTGTAAATAGCAATTTAAGAGCGAGTATTGCTTCCAAGTCAGGTACAACAAGTGTAAGTGCAAGTGATGCTCAAGCTTTAGGGATTCCTTCCACAACCACTCCAGATCACTGGGTAAATGCATACAACACCGAATATGCTTTCTCCTTCTGGCTTGGATATGATACAATGGATAGCACCCACTACTTCACATCGACGACGGGTACCTCAGCTAGAGGAAAAATAAGTGCTTATTTAGCAAACAATATTTTAACAAATACTACGAAATTTACAAAACCAGACGGTGTCACTTCTGTTACCGTAGAAGCCCAAACACTTCCAACAAAAAGAGCAAGTGAATATACTCCTGATAGTATGAAATACACAGCCTTATTTAAATCTGGAACAGAACCAAGTGACACATCTACAAGATTTGCCAAATTAAGTAATGCAAGCAATGGATCGGCTGAAGTAAAGGATAACAAAATAACCATTACATGGGATAAGGTTGCCACTCCAGATGCTTTAAATACTGACACCGTAAAAAATGAACTTGCTAGTTATTTTAAATCCTACAAAACAAATTATAGTTGGAGCTATAGTCTATTCGAAGCGGAATACATGCGAGTTTATCAAAACTATAATAACTCTTACATTGGAACATTTGGCTATCAAATTTACCTAAAAGACAAGAATGGCAATTTAACAAGTTTAGGATGGACAGAAAACAATAGTTACACTTATACAGCTAGTACAAGTGGCGACTATGAATTTGTCATCAAAAGTTCTTATAGTATATTTAAAACAAATCAATCTAGTGGTATTACAGTGAAAGCTTCCGTATCATCAGGAGGGTCAAGTACATCTACGTTAAAAGCCACAGCCACAAAGTTATGTGTTGAAAAAGATGGAACCGTAAATGCTAAGAAAGGTGTAACTGTTACATTAGATGGAAAAGATGTTACAGATGAATCCACCATTGTATCAAGTAGCGTTGATACATCCACGACTGGAGAAAAAGATATTACTTACACCATTACGTATAATAATGAAACAATTAAAGTTAACGGTAAAATAAATGTTAGTAACAGTTGTACAGAATAAACGGAAAGTGCAAAAACTCGCACTTTTTTTATGAGTACATTTATCGCAGCTTTATATTAGAAAAAGAGAGGATATCTATTGTTGACATACTTAGAATAACTTAAAGAACAAAAAAACATTCCAACTACGAATGCTTTTTTGTTTGAAACACTTCATTTATTCCATATGTTTCTTATAATATTTACAATATTCTTTTAATTTACAATCCTCACACTCTGGCTTAATTGCCTTGCATTTATAACGTCCAAACAATACCATTTGATGATGAAGCCTACTCCATTTCTCTTCTGGAAACTTTTTCATTAACTTTTTTTCAACCGTTTGAACAGAATCATTTTCATAAGCCAGTTTAAGTCTTTTGGAAACTCGCTGTACATGCGTATCTACTGCAATAGCTGGAACATGAAAAATATTCGACAACACCACATTACAAGTCTTACGACCAATTCCAGGTAAACTTTCTAAATATTCTCGATTATTTGGAACATGCCCTTCATAATCACGAACAAGACACTTCGCTATATCCACAATATAACGAGCTTTCTTAGTATAAGATCCAATCGACCGAATATCTTTTTCTACCTCTTTCACATCTGCCTTTGCAAGAGAATAAATATCATACTTTTTCCATAACTCACGTGTAACCATATTTACTCTCTTATCGGTACACTGAGCCGACAAAACCGTAGCAATTAATAATTCATAATCCTTATCATATAAAAGTTCACAACATGCATCAGGATATAACTCATCTAAATAATCAATGAAAAAACTAACATCCTTCATCTTCCAACCAATTATAATCAAACAGTTCTAAACTATTCTTTGATGCCTTTCTATTTGCCAAACCATCATTTACCTCAGTCAAATTATGGTATCCTTTCTTTTTCCATTCATAAAGTATCTTATCAATATATCTTAAACTACTAACTCCATTATAAACAGCCTCTTTTAAAGCTCCAATCACTAGTTCTTCTGAAAATCCCTTTTCTAACCAAGCATTAATAATCTCATATTCCATTGGTGAAATATTACGTCCAAGCTCTTTTTGGAAAGTATCAAAGATACTTTCTTTTTGAGCTTCTTTTTGTTTCTTTTCTTGTCTAACAAAAATACTTTCATATAAAGGAGTTAAACTAATTGTCTCACAACATTTATTTGCTTCATCCTTACAAGTCTCCATTTGAATCAAATTCAATGTCAAAAGATGATTAAAAGCTTCCAAAACACTATTAGAAGTTAAAGAAAGCAATTTGCATATTTTTTCTACATCTAATGTTTTATCTTCTGTATCTTCAAAATACATTAAAAGCAATAATTCAGCTAACGAAAGATTGTTTTTTACCGCCACTTCAATTAAATGAGTTGATAAAGTAAATCTTTTTTCTGTTAAAAACTCAATATTTGGCATAAAACATCACCTTTCTTCTATATATCTTTGAATTGCTTGCTTCGTATTAGCTAATTCCCTATTTACAATTTTCATTTCTATTTCGTTTAATAATGCTCCTAACTCTTTACCAGTTAAATGACTTTTGGAAGAAATTTCTTCTACATCCATCACAATATCTTTACGGTTATGAATAACTAAGCTTTTCTCCATTTTTTCAAGTTTTTTCAATGGAAACTGAAGAATCTGAGCAGCAATCAAAGATTCATAATATCCGAAGTGATAAAGACTAAGCATACTAATTGTACCACAATTTAAAAGTTCCTCAATATTTTTTTGACGAATTTTAGAAGTTTTTTCTTGTGGGTAATCCACCGTCGTTTTTAACTGAGCCCACAGCCCACTTAAATCTTGTACATAAACAATTTTTTGATTTAAAATTCCTAACTCATTCAAAAGGTTCAACTTTTTTAATAAAGAAAAGCCTCCAGCTAATAATATAGTATCTAATTCCTTTTTCAATCGTGTAACAGATAACTCTCTTAATAACTTTTTTTCTTTTTGAATGGCACTTACCAAAGCACGATCCAATTGAAAATGATAAATAGAAGCAAAACGAACAGCACGTAAAATACGTAGTGGATCTTCTTTTAATCGAACATTAGGATTTCCAATCATAACAATCCTTTTCCTTTTTAAATCTTTCTTTCCATCAAATAAGTCAATAATATCTTCATTTTTATTCATATAAAAAGCATTGACAGTAAAATCACGACGATTCGCATCTTCAATTAAATTAGACGTATATTCTATTTCTACCGGTTTTCTATCTTCATATTTTAATTCCCTACGATAAGTAGTAATATCAACATTATAATCTTGAACCCTTAAATTATAGCAACCATAATCAATCTTACGTTTGGATGGCCCAAAAATTTTAATTAAATCCATTGGCTTTGCATTCGTTGCAATATCAAAATCATTCGTTTTTCTCTTCATTAAAAAATCCCGAACAAAACCACCTACCAAGTAGGCTTCAAAACCATTTGCTTCTAACTTTATTAAAATGTCTTTCACTTCTTTTGGCATCAAAAAATATCACCTACTAAAATTATATTACAAAAACAACCGAATAGGCTCAAAATATCATTTCATTTACAGTTTTAACTTAGCATTTTTTTGATAGTCATAATATAACGCAATCGTATATAACATATAGTCATTGGTTTTCATAATCTCAGGCATTTCTTGTTGCAATTTTCTATAAATATCCAAAGCTTCATCATAAGAACATTTAAACAGAACATTTCCAGAATAAAGAGGTTCACTAGAAGCCTTATCTTCATAAAAAGCATTTGAAGCAATATCTAACACAACTCCATCACGTTCTAAATATACATGATAACTTCCTTCACTAAAGTAATTCGGTTGAAAGGCAAAAACAATTTGATAATCACGGTGTTCAAATAAAAATTCATGAGTCTTAGAAAAGCAACACCCTACTAATCTACCCTGAAATGTTGAATCTCGCTTAAAAACACGATTTGCTTTCTGTACTTTAATATTACCTAATATAGTTCTCATTTCATATAAGTTTTTTCGAGTAGATATTTCATATACTCCAGGATATAAAGAAGGATTATGTAGTAAGTGTTTATAATGCCATAGTTCTCGCCTTTTTCCTAACAAAAAATAAATCGCCTCACGAATAGAAGTAGCATACTGAAAAGAATTTTCTCGTAAAAGATTTTCCAAAATTTGTTTCTTTTTCACATCAGAAAGTAAAGCATATTGATGCAATAAATTTATTCTAGGGGAACCCTCAAAATATAGTAATGAAGCTTGGGCCTGTCTCAAATAAGTATACAAAACTTGTAAGGCAATTTCATTATCTAAAAAATCTCCATGTTTCTCTCGATAAGATCCAAAAGCTTGTAACTCCTCATATTTCATATAGAAAAATCCTTCTTCCCAAACGAATGGTTCTATTTTATCATAATTGCTATTTGAAAGTCTATGATGAAATTCAGAATATCCCACAAGAGATTCGAAAAGAATTGACTATGTCGAAAGCATTTAGTATAATATAAATCGCTTAGAAGTTGGCAGCGAGTCCAGACTTTTATAATGTGTAGTTAAAGAAGATTCACTAGTATAATCTGCCATTAGAACGTGTTTGTAACTACTCCCTATAAAAGATGGCTCAAATAACTTTTAAGAAAAAGAAAGGAGAAAACTATGGCAAGATATACAGGACCTCAATACAAAAAATCTCGTCGTCTAAATTTTTCTACTTTAGAAAATGGTCAAGAACTTGCACGTCGTCCTTATGCACCTGGTATGCACGGAACTGACAGACGTAAAAAATTAAGTGAATATGGAATTCAATTACAAGAAAAACAAAAGGTTCGTGTAATGTATGGATTAAATGAAAAACAATTTCATAAAGTTTTCGATCGTGCTTCTAAAATGAAAGGTATTACTGGTGAAAATTTATTATTCTTACTAGAAAGCCGTTTAGACAATTTAGTATATCGTATGGGTCTTGCTACAACACGTCGTGGAGCAAGACAACTTGTAAATCATGGACACATTACAGTAAATGGAAAAAAAGTAGATATTCCATCTTATACTTGTAAAGTAGGAGATGTGATTGCAGTAAAAGAACAATCTACATCACATCCAGCAATATTAGCAAGTTTAGAAACTGTAAATAGTACAAAAGCATTTGTAGAATTTGACAAGAACAAATTAAGTGGAACTTATTTAAGACGCCCTGATAGAAGTGAATTAAACCCAGATATTAACGAAGCTCTTATCGTTGAATACTACAATCGTTAAAAAGCACTTGTTGCTTTTTTTATTATTTGAAAAACAAAAAGTTGTTTTACTTTACAGCTCTATTTTGATATAATTTTTATACAAGGAGAATCAATATGAACAAAATAAAAGATTTATGGGATAACCACAAAAAAGCTTTACTACTAGGAATTGGAGGTTTTTTCGCTTTATTACTAATTATCTTAATTGCCATTATCCTAATGAATATTTTTAAAAAATATGATTATCAAGGAATGGAAAACTTAATGGTTCAAGCAACTCAAAAATATATCAAGCAAAATTCAGAATTATTACCAACGAAAGAAGATCCAGAAACAACTATTGACTATTCTACTCTAGTAAATGGAAAATATATCAAAGAAATGTCTAAAATAAGTAAAGATGCTAGTTGTTTCGGAGAAGTAACCATTGTTTGGAATGAAGATAATTATTATTATTTACCCTATTTATCATGTACCAATCACGAAACTCAAAATATAAGGGATGCTATTTTAGAACAAGAACCAATCGTAGACGATGATTCCTCAGGACTTCAAGATATAAATGGATACTACACATACCGAGGAGAATATGTAAATAATTATTTATCTCTAGCAAATTATACTTGGCGAATTTTAAAATTTGATGAAAACATGATATACATCGTTCTAGCAGATACAATTAATGGAAAAACGACATATGTTTTTGATGATAGATATAATAGTGCCATTAATTCTAATAAAGGATATAATAGCTTTGAAAACAGCCGTATTTTAGAATCCTTACAAGCAATTTATAACAATGACTTAACAAATTATCATAAATTCTTATTAAATATGGATGCATGTACACATTCAAGAAGTGAAACAGATACCGATAAATCTGGTGCAATAGAATGCTTTTCGACACTTAAAACTCCAATTGCTTTATTAAGTGTTTATGATTACATGAATGCCTCCATGGATTCCCTATGTTTCACAAGTACTTCTAGAAGCTGTGCAAATTATAATTATTTAGCAGGCACCACAAATAAATGGTGGTTATTAAATGGTACAAATGAAAATAGCTATGAAGTTTACACAGCTAGCCAAACTGGCGCGCTAAGTTTAGAAGCTGCCAACGGGAAAAAATTTTTAAGAATCGTCCTAGCTATACCAAGTAATCTAATATACAAATCGGGAACTGGAACAAGCAATAATCCATATACTTTTTATGAATACTAAAAAAGCTACATCCATAGCTTTTTTTAATACCACTTTTCTACTATATCAACATTACTACTAGAAGGAGTTGGATCTGGCATATCCAATTTGGCAATGAGTGGAAGATGAAAAGCACTCCCAAAAGCTAAGCACATTCCTTGTCGAAGAGTTTTTAACCTTTCCAAGTCATCTCTTGTAACACTTGAGGTAATCGCGTCAATAATTTTATAATCATCGGGATGAAAAATACGAAAAACTAAAAAATTAGAACATTGAGACAAAGCTGTCTCGGATAGTTCACTAGGGCGTTGAGTAATAAAGCCCATTAAAACACCATACTTTCTACCCTCTTTCGTAATACGGTCAAAAATATTATACCCTAACACATTAATATCATTATCATTATTCACATAACGATGTGCTTCTTCTAAAATAATATTGACAGGAAATGACCCACGATTTTGAATGGTTGTTGCATATCCAAAAAATAATTTTGAGTATAACTTTGTTAGAATCTTTGCAAAACGATCTTCAACAGTATTCAAATTTATATTAACAATTTGAGCATTTTCTCCTGAATTTGTTTTAAATATTCCTTCAATATAATCTTGTTTACTTATTACTTCCGTAAAATCGAAAAACCTTTTATTCGGACTATTAATAATTTGATATAAATGTGTTTTTAAAGAATTAGCCCTTTCGTACATACTGACAGAATTATATACCCCTTCACTCAACAAAGCAAACTCTAAAGCATCATAAATATCTTCTAAAGAATAAACAAGATTGGGAACTAAAGTAAATTCCTTCAAATTTAATTTTTTAAATTGATTCAAAAAATCAATCACTTGTGAAATAGCATTTATTTTACCTTGCGAATCAATATTTAAACACTGCCGCATAGTTCTAGTATAACCAGGTTCCTTAATCTCACTATCAATATTTAAAACAGGCGTATTATATTTATTTAAAATAGATATAATCTGATCTCTAATTTGACTAGCTTCTTTCCCACTCGACAAAACTTCCAACAACGCACTGGAAATAATACTGTTTTTATACTCTAAAGAAGCTGGATCATCACTTTTAAATATACTTACATACTGCAAAGTCTTTTCTAAAATAGGGACCAAATAAGAATCATCAACATTCAATAGAATAGCTAAATCATCCGCATCTAAAAAGTAAGCTGGTAGGGTTATCACACTTGTATCATCATGTACATCATTTTGATAATTTTTAACATGAATATTAGGAATACTATCCAACTTAGAAAAAGCATGATGATATTCCCCGTATACATCAAAAAGAAGAATATGAGCATTTACTGGTGGTGTTTGATTATAGCAAAAAATATTTTGAATAATCCGTGCTACACCACAACTTTTACCATATCCAGAATTTCCTATAATAGCAAAATGATTTGAAAAAAAATCATTCGTTTTTGCTGTAATCTTAAAGTTATCATAAATTGTAGAAGTCCCAATCAAAAGAGTATTCTTCTCATTATAGTTTTGCAAACCAACAAAAGTTATTAATTCTGCCCCTGTAACAATTCTTGGAACAACATTTAAAAGTGGAAATTTATAAATTCCAGAAATAAATTTTTGATTTACAATTTCACCAACCAAAAAAATAGTAATCGTTTCCTTTTTTACCTCAACAATCTTTCCAATAATTGTACGTGTTGCTTCTTCAAATGCAACATGTATTCCTTTTATATTTGAAACAATTGTCTGACTAATATTTTCAACAATCACATTATTATTATCCATATCAATAATTTTTCCAAACATAAGAATCCACCTCTTTTATCCTAAAAACATTATACATGATTTTTTCTTCTATTACAAACAAATAAAACAGCAATTTCAAAAAAGCCAAAGAATAGCAAAAAGAAGCGAAAGAAGAAACTTCTGCAAAAACATACTCACTAAACTCCTAATTTCATTCCTTTTTTCTTTAATATAATTTTTCTTAAAAAATCTACTGGAATTACGGTAAACGATAATAGAATAACAAAAGTAAGTTCAAAAGGAGTTAGTCCAAAAGTTCTAAAAACAACTCCGCCCTTATAAATCAAAATCATTTGAACACTAGCAATAAATAGAATTGTTATAATAAAAACAATATTTTTTCTTAAATGAGCAAAAATATTTAAACGATGTGTTCTCGCATTAAAAGCATTCCCAATACCAATAAAAATAAACAAGGCAAAATATGCAGTCATTAAATACTTATAATCCTCCCCCACTCGAATCAAAGTTCTTATCCATGGCGATTTTAAGAAAAAAATACACAATAAGGCTGAATAAAGTCCTGTCCAAACAATTTGAGAGTACATATATTTATTTAAAATTGGTTCTTCTTTTTTCTTTGGTTTATCAAACATTGTCTCTTTCAAAGCTGGTTCATAAGAAAAAGCAAGACCAGCAAAAGTATCCATAATCATATTAATCCATAACATTTGAATAATCGTTATAGGTGTATTAACGCCTATAAAAGGACCAACAATAGACAAAAACAAAGCACAAAAATTACATGTTAATTGATAGATGATGAACTTACGAATACTTTTAAAGATAGTCCTTCCATACAAAATTGCCTCACTAATTGACATAATATTATCATCTAAAATTACAATATCACTTGCCTCTTTCGCTACCTCTGTTCCACTACCCATAGCAAAACCAACATTCGCTTTTTTTAAAGCTGGGGCATCATTAACCCCATCACCTGTCATACCAACAATCAAGTCATTTGTCTCCGCAATTTTTACTAATTTACTTTTATCTTTTGGTAAAGCTCGCGCAATCACTTTAATCCGTGGTAGCAATTCAGCAAGTTTTTCATCTGTATAAGAATTTAGTTCACTACTTGTTAAAACAATATCACTACTACTTCGAATAATTCCAACTTCCTTCGCAATGGATTCTGCCGTTTCCCGAGCATCCCCTGTAATCATAACTACTTGAACACCAGCACTTTGAATGAAAGAAACACCCTCTTTTGCTTCACTTCTTAAATCGTCTTTAATCGCTACAAGACCAATAAATGTTAATGAATCCATCATATCTCCATGACTCATAGCCAAAGTAAGTACTCGACACCCTTTTTTCGTAAGTCTTGAAATTTCTAACTCAATATTTTTTTTATTCAAAAAAGATTTTTCTTCTCCATCCATTCTTAAATACCGAACACATTTAGGTAACAGTTTTTCACTAGCTCCTTTAACAAACATTCTTGTTACACCATTTTCTTTCACCGTTATACTAGAATACTTTTTAGCACTATCAAACAGAGTTTTATCTAAAATTTCACAAGAAAAATCTTGTTTGGAAAAAAAGCCTAACAAAGCACGATCCGTAGAATTACCACCAATAATCTTATCTTCACTATAAAAACTTTGATTATTTAAAATCATACTCTTTGCCAAAATATCATAATACTTCCTATACTTCATAACTTCTTTACTGCTTTTTAAATGTATTTTATCCCCACTAATAATCTCCATCACTTCTAATTTTCCCTTTGTTAAAGTTCCAGTCTTATCTGTAAATAAAATATTTAAAGACCCAGTTGTCTCAATTCCTACAAGTTTACGCACTAAAACATTACTTTTAAGCATACGCTTCATATTACTGGATAAAACTAAAGTAATCATCATCGGAAGACCTTCAGGTACAGCAACAACAATAATTGTAACCGAAAGTGTAAGAGCATAAATGAAATAATCCGCCATTAAATGAAAATTAGTCACCGTTGCTTGGATTGCATCCAGCTCAAAATGATTTTCAATAACAATAACCGAAAATAGATAAGAGAATGTTACTAAAAAAGCCCCAACATAACCAATTCTACTAATTGTTTTAGCTAACCCTCTAAGCCTTAATTTCAAAGGACTCATTGGTTCTTCCTCTTGTACTTCCTTAGCAAGCCCTCCATAAACAGTATGATCTCCAACTTTCGTAACTAGCATATAAGCTTCTCCATCGTAGACAACGGAGCCTCTTAAAATACTTGCATCGCTACTATTTGCCATTTTCTTACATTCTTTCGTTTCCCCATTCAATCTTGACTCATCAATACGAAGCTCACCTTGAAGCAAAATTCCATCTGCGGGTATAGCATCGCCAGAAGAAAGCATCACAATATCTCCAACTACAACATCTTCTAGCTTAATTTCAATCATTTGGCCATTCCTTTTCACCTTTACACGAATACTTTCTTGCTCTTCTTGCAATTTCTTAAAAGCCTCTTCACTACCATATTCACTAATAGAGGAAATAAAAGAAGCCAAAAAAATAGCAATTAAAATTCCTAGAGTTTCAAACCAATCAAAGTCCCGAAACAAAAAGACAACCTTAATGGCTAAAGCAATAAGTAAAATTTTAATAATTGGATCTCCCAAAGACTCCAAAAGTAATTGCAAAAAGCTTTTCTGTTTCATCTCTGTAATCTGATTTGTTCCATATTTCTTTCTTTGTACTTCTACTTCTTTTTCCGTTAACCCGTTCATATCCATAAGAAGTATCACCTAGAAAACTATATGTTTTCATAAATAAATTTATAACTTGCTCCAAATGATTGCAGAATAAAACCTAACTAAAACATATGATATACGTTTCTATTTTTCGCTATGAATTTTATGATTACTACTTTCTTTTCAATCCTTGCTCTAAATAAATCACATCATAAGGGATATCTTGATTTCGTTCTACATCATGTGAAATAATCATAATCTTTTCATAATCTTCCACTGATACCATTGCTACAAATTCACCAATCAATTCTCGCTGATATAATATCACTAATAGCTCCCAACCATGCAACCGATTGTTTCCATAAATTCGATATATCATTTTCATCACCCTCCTGAGTCAATTTACAATTGCTTGACAAAACATATTTACAAAATTTCTTTACGGATATTCCTTATTTTATTGATTCTTTTTTAAAACTTTTTCATTTCCTCTTTTAAAACATCCTCAATATCTTTAAGATGTCCGGTTCTTTTCCCATTTAATTTATAGAATTGTAAAATACCATATCCTGGATATTCATTACCTTCTACCATAATTGGACCATTTTGACTAAAAGCAATATCCCAACCAATATAACGAACTTTCGGTAATTTTAAAGCTGCTTTCTTACACATATCAAATGCCTCTTTCACACCAGGAATCCTAACTTCACTAAACTTTTTCTTTGTGAAAGGGTGAATTTCATAAATTTTACCAAAATCATCAATAACATTCGAAGAAATCTTCCCTGTCTCATCTAAACTAAAATATAAATCATTCGTACAACCAATAATATCTGTATCATCTTGATTAATACGTAAAGCATTCCCAATAATGGAAACTTCTCCATCCTTATATAAAGTTACAACCCGAAAAGAACAAACAACATTTGGGTTAATTTCATTTATTTCACGACATTGTACGATTTCATCTTCCACTAAAAATTGTTTTTTATCAAGTAAACTTTCATACAATTTATGCAAATCTTTATAATCTTTCAAATAAATTTTACTAATACCATGTCCTCCATAACCAATTGGATCTTTCGCAAATACAACCTTTTTATTCTTTAAAAATTTTTGAAATTCCTCGAAAGAAACATCAAGCAAATTCATAAAATCACGCTTAATATACTCATTGAAAATAGTATTAAAAAGAATTTTATCATTCAAAACAACTTCGTAACGCTCATCATTTAAATAACAAATTAACTTATAAAAGGACTTAGTTGTAACAAACGTATCTTTTTCTTTACGCGTTAAATTTAAATAATTCCCTCGAAAATAATCAGTAAATCCCACACCACGTGTCACAATATTCCAAAACATATCAAATTTGATAAATAATTTAGACTTATGGTTTTCCAAAGACATAATTTCAACCATTTTATCTAATCTTTCATGATTAATTTCCTTTACTTTTTTTAACATCCACTTATGAACAGCTATCATATAAAAACTCTCCTCTAAATATTTATTTTTCTAACTTTCACTTTAAATCAATAATCAAAAATTTATTTATTTGTTTGATGATAATAAACAAGAGTCGGCTATTTCTCTTGCAATTTCTTCCAAATCATCATCTAAAACATCAGATAAATAAAACAACAATTCTTTATTACTACAAACATTTTGATAAGGAATTTGGTATTTATCTAAAACCTCCCTTTGATAATTCGTTAAATAAAGATTCTCATGAATTTTTATCAAAGCATTCTGTTGAATCAAATCTTTAAAATCTTTTTCTAACATATAAACATCTCCATTTACATTCTACCATGTATACTTTTAAATGTAAATTGACGAAGAAATATTCGAGCCTTAATTCCACACTTTAAATTAAGCGGTTAATCCAATAATTTCATGGGATTCTTATGATTTAATAATCCCCAATCCGATAAATTAGGTACAATGATTTTATACACATTTTTCGCATATTTTAGTAAAAATGAACTATATTATGAATAGGTGACACTTATGAAAACAAAAATAAAACACTTTTTACAGCTATTTTTACCTTTAATAGCAGGTTCTCTAATAGGACTAATAATTAAAAATACAATGGATTATACATCTTTAATACAACCACCACTTGCTCCCCCAGCAATTTTATTTCCTATCGCTTGGACTATCCTATATTTATTACTTGGAATTGCATATTTTTTATATAGAAAGAATCTCGCAAATCCAAAAAGTATTTTTCTATATTACTTACAATTAATATTTAATTTATTATGGCCAATTATTTTTTTCACCTTAAAACTAAGACTCTTCTCTATATTTTGGATTATCTTATTACTAGGATTTGTTCTTTTCTTAATAAAAAGTTGGAAAGAAGAAACAAAACTTTCTGCTTACTTATTAATTCCATATTTCATTTGGCTAATATTTGCAACATACCTAAATATTGGAATATACATTCTAAACTAACTCTTCATTGAGTTTTTTTCCATTTAAAAACTCAACTACAATACCCTTTTATTCACACTTCATCTGTATATGTCACAAAAAAGAATGAAAGTTTTCTTCTTCATTCATCAACGAGTAGACCCTTTCAAAATGCATATTCCATCAACTATTCCTTATTTTCATAAGCTAACAAATCTCGTATATCTTCTTCTGACAATTTTTTCAAATAAGCATTATCATCCATATCTTCTTCAATCATCTTATCGGATAAGATTTTTTTCTTTTCTTGTAAAGCCAAAATTTTCTCTTCAATCGTTCCCTTACAAACCATCTTAATAACTTCAACAGTTTTCTTTTGACCAATCCGATGTGTTCTATCTGTGGCTTGATTTTCAGCTTGAGGATTCCACCATAAATCCAAGTGAATTACGACATCAGCACTGGTAAGATTAAGACCAGTTCCACCACTTTTTAACATAATCAAAAAAACGTTTGTATTATCTTCATTAAAAGCATCCACTAACATTTGCCGTTTCTTACTAGGAACATCCCCATCAATCACATAAGTAGAAATGTTTTCTTGATTTAAAGCCTTTTTCACTATATACAAAGCAGTTTTAAAACTAGTAAAAAGTAAGATTTTATGACCATTTGACACAACTTCTTTAATTAACTCAACCAAAGATTCAATTTTAGCACTGCCACCCTTATAATTTTCTGCGATAATAGCAGGATCAATACAAATTTGTCTTAATTTCGTAAGCAAAGCTAAAATCATCATTTTATTTTTCGTAAAACCGCCAGATTTCACCAATCTATCCATTTCTTCATTCACATATTTTACTTCCGCAGCATAATATTTCTTTTGTTCTTCATTTAAATCAATGTAAATCGTATTTTCAATTTTATCAGGTAAATCTTTTACAACGTCTTTCTTTTTTCTTCTTAAAATAAAAGGTTTCACTTGAACTTTTAAATTTCCTAATAGCTTATTTGTTTCCTCATCAAACTCTTTAATACGATACTTCCGTTGAAATTTCATTAAACTAGATAAAAAACCTGGCATGATAAAATCAAAAATACTCCATAACTCCGTAATTGCATTTTCAATTGGTGTTCCCGTTAAAGCCATTTTGGTTTCTGAAGAAATACTCTTAACCGCTTGCGTTAATCCAGTCTTTGGATTCTTAATATTCTGAGCTTCATCAATTACAAACAAACGAAATGACATATTCTGATAAAATTCTAAATCTTCTCTCAATAATCCATAAGAAGTAATGTAAATACTTCCATCAAATTTGTCAAGTGATTGTCTACGTTCATTACGACTTCCAGAGAACACTTGAAATTTTAATTCTGGAGCAAACTTTTCAAACTCATTTTGCCAGTTATATACTAACGAAGTTGGACAAACAATTAAAAATTTAGCAGATTCATTCTCTTGTAATAACTTTTTAATAAAAGTAATTGTTTGCAAAGATTTTCCAAGTCCCATTTCATCAGCTAAAATACCTCCAAACCCACATTTACAAACGGTATACAGCCATTTTACACCGTCTACTTGATAATCTCTTAACACAGCAAGTTCCTCTTTTGTAAAATCAAGTTCAATGTTTTGAAATTCCTTAAATTGATTAATAAATTTTTGAAACAAGGAATCGGTTTCAATAATACCATACTTTTTTTCTTTCAAAGAATCCAAATACAAAGCTCGATATTTTGGAATAGTACCATTTCCACATACAATATCTGATTTAGAAAGTTCTAACTCTTCCGTCAAATCATTTAATTCTTTCAATGGTTCTTGTTCTAAGGATAAAATATCTCCATTCTTCAAACGATAGTACTTTTTATTCTTTTTCATGGAATTTAAAATACCATCCAATTCACTTGTAGCAATATCGCCTAAATCAAAATCATAATGTAAAATTTGATCGGTTCCAATTCGAAAATGAGTCGTAACAGAGCTTTGTTTTAACACAGATGTATTCTTTAATTTTTCGGAAGTAAACACAGGATACTTTTCAGAAATAGCTTCTAATCCACCATCCATAAATTCACACAACAAATCAAAATCATCTAGCAAAAATAAATGATTCATTTTATGAAACCCATAAGGAATTAAACAATTTGTAGTTTCATTCTCATAATCTATATCTCGAACAATATTTGGAATATCATCAAAATAGGAAACTTCTTGATTATCATACAAAAACTTTGGTACGCACGTAATATTATCTTCATTTAAATCAAAATAAAACTTAACGTCTGGTTTTGAGACAATGACAAGATCTTTTACAGTTTCATCAATTTGAACATTATCCCGAATCACTCTTAAAACACTTTTTTGAAAATCTGGAAAATCTTCTTCTGCAAAAACTAATTCGTTTACTTTATTTTGAATACATTCTTGAAATAACAACTGTTGTTTTTTATCTAAATGATAAATTGCATCGCCAGATAATATATACTCAGCATCATCCGTAAAAGAAAACATCTCCGTTTTTTCATTTGGCAATAATAGTTTATAATTATTCTCATCTTTCGTTAACTGTAGAGTTATCGGAAAACCGCGTTTAATAGGAGTCAAATAATTATTTTCATCCATTCTTACTCCTTCTGGATAAATCTTAAACAATTCTTTTATATCCTCATCATCTAAAGAAATAGAATTACCACTTGCATAATGTCTCAAATAAAGCATTTGAACAAACTGAAAAAAACGTAAGGACTGATCACTAAAATAGTGGCATGTAGGATCATAAACAAAATCTTTCCCAAAAGAGTAACTTTCCTCATCTTTCATACAAGACCGAAAAGCATTGAATTTTCCCAATAAAGAATATAATTTATCTTTCCCAATTTTTGCTTTTAAAATGATTTGTTCATAATAATAACTTCTCTCTATCGATAAATAAGGAACAACTTGAACTTCCGTTTTTATAACAGGTTCATCACGAAACTCATTTTGAAGTCTTTGAAAAATTCTTTTTGTAGTCGCTAAAATATTAGTTTCCTTTTTGACAGAAAATATCTCATTGGAATAAGTAATCAAACAAGCTGCGACATGCTTACAAGAATCAGTTTGCATAAACTGTGGACAAGTACAATATATTTGATAAACAGATTCATTTCTAACTTCTATTTGAACCATATACTTACGATAACTACTTTCAGATTCTACTAAAAATTGATGCTTATTTCCAATATTTGATTCTGTATTACTAACATAATCAATATAGTCCTCATCATACTCCAACCCTTTTCTATAATCCGAAAGAGAAACAGCCTCTAATATTTTCTCTTTAATCTCGTTCATAAATAACCTCCATTTTTCTACAAAAGTAATGCTTTTCAAAACACATTACTCTTATTCTAGCACACTTTTTATAATTTTCAAAATTTCTACAGCAAAAAGGGCGTAAAAATTTTTAGGTGGTTTTGAAAAAATCAAGAGATATTTGTTACAATTGCCAACGGGAGTTGTTAACTTATCAACTTATATAAAAAATAATGAAAACAAGATAGACTCTAGAGAATACGAAGCAAATGGTTGGTTTGTAGGAAGTGGTGCGATAGAAAGTTCTAATAAAATTATTGTGCAAAAGAGATGAAAACAATCAGGAATGAGATGGAGCGTGAAAGGAGCTCAATTCATTTTGACATAGAAATCTAAATTTGAAAGTAAACTATGGGATAACGAGGTTAATCGAGTAGAGAAAAGTAAATAAAATTACTTTGTCCCTCTCACACCACCGTACGTACCGTTCGGTATACGGCGGTTCAATTTATATTACAGTATGTACTTTTAAGTAATGGTCTACTGGAAACAATAGTCCTTTTTGCTTCATTCTTTTATTTGAAATAGCTACATCAATTATAGGGTTATGTGCACAATTCCAATATGACTTTCTACTCATAGCCAGCATTATGGCTTTTTGCTTATTTATTCCCAACTTTACTAAACATTTAAATCTGTGTCTCCATGTTTTCCATTGTTTCCATATAATACATCGTATTCTTCGATTTAAGTGCTCTGTTATAGTTGACATACTCTTCTTCATATCTGCAATTCTGAAATAGTTTATCCAACCCCTTATGACTTGGTTTAATTTAACAATTCTTTCATCTAAAGAAATGCCCCAGTTTCTTTTAGTAAGTTGTTTGAGTTTCCTTTTGAATTTCTGAATTGATTTTAAATGAGGTTTTGGCTTTATTACTCCTGTTTTAGTAT
>CAYQKO010000007.1:0-20693 GCA_964418205.1 uncultured Muribaculaceae bacterium | reverse complement strand
ATTAATTTGCAGATTTTCCTTATTTTTTTGCTAAATTAATTTGTTAATCTATAGTAAACTAAATGTATAGCGTGAGTAACAAATTACCTTTACTCACTGTTCTACTGCAATGGTTTTATCAAACTTTGAAAACAACCAGGTAATAAAGTGATTTAATTTTCGATAAATGTAAAGCGAATCAATACATAAAACAAAAGCTATCAAAGCACTTGTAAAGCTAAGTGCTGTTAAATTAAAGAATTCATATTGCCAGAAAACACAATACAAAAATCCACCTAACATAACACTAAATAAAATACCTCTAATCCAAGTAAATGGAGTACAAATTTTATATAGATAAATAAATCCAGTCAAAGCCGTTAAATAAACACATAATGTACTTTGTAAATCATAAGGTAATTGAAATACTGTTGCAAAACAAGTAACCAAAATAACATTAAAAATAACGGTTAGAGCAGTAGGTAAACTTCTAGTCACAATCTTAAGTAAAAAATTCCCTTTCACAAGTTCCGTATTTGGTTCCAAAGCCAAAATAAAGGATGGTGCACCAATCGTAAACGTTGTGATTAAAGTAAGTTGAATTGGTACAAAAAAATACTTGGAAGAAATCGTAATACTAAACAATATCAGTAAAATGGTATAGATTGTTTTTACCAATAACAAAGATCCACTTCGTTCAATATTATTAATTGTTCTTCTTCCTTCTGCTACAACTTGTGGTAAAGAATCAAAATTATTATCCAGTAGCACCAACTGAGCCACATTACGTGCTGCATCACTTCCACTTGCTACAGATATTGCACAATCACTTTGTTTTAAAGCCAAAACATCATTCACTCCATCTCCAGTCATAGCCACAGTTCGACCACTTTTTTGAAGAGTCTCAACAATTAACTTTTTCTGATTTGGTGTAACTCTACCAAATACTTCATATTCCAGAACTTTAGAAACGAGTTCATCATCATTCAAAGTACCTACATCGATTCCTTTCACATCCTTTAGTCCAATTTTGTTTGCAATATTTAAAACAGTAGTGATGTTATCCCCTGAAATTATTTTTACCAAAACCCCTTGTTTTTTAAAGTATTCTAAAGTATCTTTTGCTTCTTTTCGAATAATATCTTCTAGGATAATGAATCCCAAAACTTCTAAATCTTTTGGATTTTTTGTAATTTTTTCTTTCCCTTTTGCAACCAATAAAACACGATAATTCTCTTGATAAGGCTCCAAAATCTTAGCAACTGCATCATTTTTTTCCTTGATTAAAAATTCTGGCGCGCCAATATAAATCGAACCAAGCCCCTCAAATTCCAATCCAGAAAACTTACGTTCTGATGAAAACGGAACCCTCCCTAAAAGATGTTTATCACTAGGGACATTAAAATATTCTTTCAAAGCCATCATCGTAGAATTATTATCCTCTGTATAAGTAGCATAGGCTCCCAAAATTTCTTTTAACTTCTCTTTTGAAAACGATTCATAAGCAATAGAATCAACCACCTGCATTCTTCCTTCTGTAAGAGTCCCTGTCTTATCTAAACAAATCACATCTACACGTGCTAAAGTTTCAATACAATACAATTGTTGAACCAAAACCTTATAACGAGAAAGTCGAATCACACTAACTGCCATAACGGAACTCGTCAAAAGAACTAACCCTTCTGGTACCATACCAATCAAAGCCGCGACAGTTCGAAAAATAGCTTCCGTAATATTTCCACCTGTTGCCGCAATTTGGCTAAAATACATCACAACAGCAATAGGAATAATCAAAATAGATAAAACCTTAAGTAAATTTTCAAAAGAATTCATAATCACCGAATGAATCTTTTTATCATACTTCGCTTCTTTCGAAATAATAGAAACATAATTATCTTTTCCAACATGCTCTACCCTAGCTTTACATTGCCCACTCACCAAAAAAGATCCCGATAAAATCATGTCACCAGCTTTCTTCAATATAGCATCTGGTTCCCCCGTCAATAAAGATTCATTGACTTCAATCTCACCTTCCAAAAGAATGGAATCAGCTACTACTTGATGCCCAGCTCTTAACACCGTAACATCATCCAAAACAAGTTGCTCTAACCTCAACTCTTTTTGAATTCCATCACGAATCGTTAAAACCGTAGATTCCGATAAAACAGACAATCGATCAATAATTTTTTTAGAAATAATTTCTTCAATAATACTTATAATCGAATTAATTAGAATAACTCCCATAAACAAACAATTTTTTAATCCCAGAAAAAGTTGCCCATGAAAGGCACTGGAAAGAAAAACAGAAAAACCTAAAGCAATATTTAAAAAATTGAAATAAGTACAAAAATTATCTATGATAATTTGTTTTATTGTCTTAGTTTTAGGTGAATCATCATAATTGACCAAACCTTCTTCGATTCTTTTATGAACTTGTTCTTCCGTTAATCCATTTTCTGCACTTGATTGATACCTTTCCAAAACTCTTCACCACATTTCCAAAGACATTGTACCAAGTTTCTAACGAAAAGTCTTTCGTTTTTCATCAAAATTATAAAAAAAAACGTCAATCAATCAGATCAACGTTTCACTCATTAAATATGATAAATTTTACTTCTTTTTGTAAACATATACAATCCACCAGCAAGAATCATTCCACCAATAATTACTACATATGGTAAGAAAGACCCAGTTTGAGGATTTTCAGTAGTTGTACATTGAGAAGTATATTCTTCTTCCGTACATTCTACGCCATTCGCACAATAATAAGTATCATCCTTGATTTCACATTTTGGAGTATCTACAATTGTTGACGTTCCCATGGATAAAGTAATTAAACATGGATCCGTTGAATTTGTTGATCCAGAACCATCCAAAGAAACTTTTGTCGTAATCACTTTATTACCAGCAGTCAGTTCACCCGTTGAAGTAGCCGTAATATTGATAACCGTTGGATCCGTATCACTTACACTACAAGTAACAGTCCATCCTGAATTACTACCAACTTTGACGCAGCTTTTAAAAACAAAATCCGAATTTGCTAACTTCATCGTGGCCGTAAAAGAAGTACCTATAGGTAACGTATCTACAGCTTTAACTCCTAAATAGAATGCTGAATTTGCACCATTATTTACAATAGAAATCGTCCCACTAGAAGCTGTTTCAGCAGTATTTAATGTAGTAGATGTATAAATTGTATCTGTAGATCCAAATAAAATCCCTGTTGCAGCATTTGTCATAATAGGACTAGCAAATACGCAGAATACAAATAACACGAATAAACAAAACCCTTTCTTCTTCATAAACTTAACCTCTTTTCTTTTTATATTATGGTTTAATTATAACATAAAAATACAATATTTCTACATATTTTATTTTTTTTTACAATAATTTACAAAAAATATGGTATGATAATTAAAGAGTAGAAATGGTGGTGTTAATTTGAAAAAAATTGTTATTCATATTCAAAATAGCACCTTAATTTTTAGCTATCGCAAATCCACTTTAATTCGTGAAGACTTAATGAATACGAACATCATCTCAGATTCCGAACTTGTTTTTACGGATGATTACATCTTAGAAAACAAAAAGCTTGTTTTACCTTTTTTAGAAGAACTTTGTGAAATGAATCATATCAATACAATCACCTTTCAAAATAATGAAATTGCTTTCACCCTATTAGAATTATTCGAAAAAATAAAGATTTGGACAATAAAAATTAAAAAACAAGAAAATCTAACCTATGAAGTATGTGAAAAACTAATGAAAATCAAACATTTACATGAAATTGATTGCTACAGTATTCCAGAGTTTTTACTAGAATTATTAGATAGCCATCACATTAAAGTAACAACTCACAGCGAAATATTTTACATTTCACCATTCATGTCTCAAAACAAATTAACAGATTACACAAAAATATACTATGCCAAAACAATCAAGATATATGACAAACTAACCGAAGAAGACAAAGAAGACTTTATTGCTTTTTTAAAAATCAATCGTTACTTAAAACAAATCACACTCCTTAAGTTAGAAAAGGAAGACTTAGAGTATATCTTAGAAATGTTAAAAGTTTATCGATTTAAAAACATATATCTAGAACTACATGAAAACATTACCAAAGAAGAAGACTATCTATACCTGAAAAAATTAAATAAAGCATATCACAAAAACCATTTAGAAATTGGCCTTTATTACTCGGAAGAATATCTACAAGACAATCTCATGAAACAAATCATCATCAACACCTTAAAACTATGTGCCATAATCATCATTTGTTTTATTGTAGGCATGATAACTTACGTTTCTATTGATAATTATTTTGCTATGCAAGAAGTAACCAAAATCCAAGAAAATGTCAAAGAAACAATGGATAATACGGAAGAAATAGAACTCCCTGGAACAGAAGTTACAGAAGGATTAGTCATAAAAAACAAATACATCGCGTCTCTTTTAGCAATTAACCCTGATATTGTTGGATACTTAAAAGTAAATAACACGAACATTGATTATCCTGTGGTATTAAGCAATGATAACAAACGTTATTTAAATCAAAACTTATATGGCGAAGAAGATAAAAATGGCTGGATATTTATGGACTTTCGTAACTCAGATAAATTTTTAAATGATAACACGATTATATACGGTCATAACATGTATTACAGTGGTGTTATGTTTGGAACACTTCATCGTGTTTTGTATTCCTCTTGGTACAACAACGAAGAAAACTTAAATATTCAGTTTGATACTATGTATGAATCTATGACATGGAGAATTTACTCTATTTATACCATTCCAAAAACAAGCGACTACTTAAAAGTAAATTTTGAAACTATAGAAGAAAAACAAGCTTATATTGATATGACAAAAAACCGAAGCATCAAAAACTTCGGCACAGAAGTAACCACCAATGATAAGTTACTTACATTATCCACCTGTACAGGAGATAATGAAAGATTAGTCGTTCATGCAATCCTTAATAAGAATACGGAAGAACAAGCTCAAGATTAGATTGGTACCGTTTTTCTTTTGGATTCATTGCAATTGCTTTTTGTAAATGTTCTACAGACTCTTGATAATGACCCGTATAAAAAGCTGCAATCGAAAGCAAATCATACAAATAATCATTCCAAGCAAATTCCTCATTAATATAGGATTTGCTTTTTTCTTTTATTTCTAAAGCTTTATGTAGTAAATCATAGGATTCCTCGTATCTATTATTTAACACATATAAACTAGCTAGTTCAATGTAACCTTCTCTTAAATAAGGGGCTTCTTCTATTGCTTTTCCAAACCAAAATTCAGCCTCTTCTATATATTCTTTTGCATGATATGCCCTTCCTATAAAACGCATCGAAGCACATCTTTCATCCTTCCAAGTAGCATTTTTACAAGCCAAGTGTTGATGTAAAGTAAAAATACAATCATCCCATCTTCGATAATACATATATTCTCTTCCCAAATAATGCAAATTTCGATCATCTTCTGGATCTTCTTTTACACTAATTTCAAGTAATGGTAAATAAGATCCTCTAGATTTTGTTTTATCTGGATAATGATTTAAAAGAATTGGTACATCTATCTCTTTTTCTTCTATATTCGTACTTAACACTTCATGTACAGGGTGTTTCCAATGATAACCATCACGCTTATGTATCTTATCAATCCAGAAACTAACCTTCGGTACATTCTTTTCATCTAATTTCCAATTATAATTATAACGAACTCTAGTCGGATTATATCTAAGCCAATAATCCTCCAAAATATCTCTCCATCCACTTTCAAAAACCTCATCGAAATCTGTACAAACACAAATATCAGCATCAGTTGGAACTTTAGCCAATGACTCATTACGTGCAGTATCAAATCGCCATGGTTTTATCATGCTTTCATAAACGTGAACCTTATGTGCCTTTAACTTGGAAACCGTATCATCTGTTGAACCAGTATCCAATACAATTATTTCATCTGCTTCTTTCATAGATTCTACCCATCTATCTACAAATTTACCTTCATTTTTACTAATTGCATAAACAACTATTTTTAATTTTCCCATATAAACCTCCTAAAAATAATTTATGCAAAAAAAAGAAGCTTGATTTTTATAGCTTCTAGTAGTTTAGTGTTATGCAGTAATCGTTTCTCTGCTCATGCAAAGATTTTATTTCAGATTCTGTACTTGGATTTGTTGTAACACCAAATTCTTTATTTAAATCATCCACGGTTAAATCAATTTCAATTAAAATGGTCTCGGCAGAGGAATTTGTTGTTACTTTTCCAATCCATCCGTCAAATTCATTTTCTTTTACATCCATGACGGCTTCTTCAAAACTGTCATCATCAAAGAAATATTCAATAAGTTCTTTTCTACTATATACATTTTGAAAAGAATTGATACCATATTTATATTTCACAGTAATACTTGCCTCAGGATATTTTGCTGAAATATCCTCATACTCACAAGATAAATAATACACAGGTGCATTCGAATCCACTGTCAAATTTGCTGTTACAACATTTTCATTTCCATAAGCATCTGACGCAACAATATTCACTTCATAAGTACCCTCTACGGACGTATCAAATTCACTTCCATCTTCAAACTTATATGTTACCTCAGAAGCATCTATGGCAGTATCAATAAACTGATCTGCAGTAACTTCACTATCTGGAACCACCACAACATCCTTTACTGTAACAACAGGAGGCTGTGTATCTCGAACCATAACCGTTTTCTTTCCAGTACTTTCACTACCGCAAGTTACACTCCATTCATAGGATCCTGCAATACTTGTGTTTACATTGGATTCCAAACTACATTCTTTTGCATTCATACCACTTACATTAACATAATAACGTGGGTCTTCAGGCAAATCCATTCCTAATTCCAAGACATCAGTAACAATTGGAGTAATGGTAACACCTGTTTTCTTCTTACTCGTATTCAAAAAATAATAAACACCGACACCAATAGCCGCGATTAAAACAACAACCAAAAGGAATATGAAAGTTTTGTTCATCTTAGGTTTCTTCTTTTTTTCTTCTACTGGAGGCTCAGGAGCTGGTGGAACTGGAACTCCACCAAGCATTCCAATATTATTTTGAGGAACATTACTCATTCCATCACTTACACCTTGAGGTTGACCCATAGGAATATTTTGATTCATATTCAAATTCGTATCTGGCCCCAAATTGGTTCCCATTAAAGGCTCTATAGTCGGAGTAGTCTCTACGGTATTTGTTGGTACAGCAGGAACAACACCCTCTGGCTGTAAATTAACAGAAGTAGAACCATTAAAATCAGTCATAGGTACTTGCTGAACACTAGGTGTTGGAGGCTCTATACTACCCAAATCCTGTCCAACTACAGTTTGAGTTACACTAGGATTCGTCAAAGGTACTTGTGGTGGCTCTACACTACCTAAATTTTGCCCGTTCGGAAAAACTGGAGTATTCCCTAATACATCTGGTCCAAGATTAACTCCATTCATATTATTTGAATTTTGCAAATTATCATTATTATTCATAAATCTACCCTCTTATTCTAAATTACAAATTCATTGTACCAAGTTTTTCTTTGAAGTGCAACCAAAAATTAAACCATCAAAATGATTCAAAACAAAAAAAGATAGAATTTCTTCCATCTAAACACTTCGAATTTCCGTTATATAATGATTCACTTTACTAGCCCATGTAGAACTTTCCGCATATTTTGTATTAATCTGTTCTGGTGTAGTTAATCCCATTTGAATATAATTTACAGATAAATTTTGAATCATAGCTTCAATACCAGCATCTAAACTAGCAAAGGTTGCATAAGATCCACCATTACATCCTCCAGAACCTTTCATACCACCAACATTATTACAACTTTTTACTAAAGTACTACAAGACCATTTACAACCAGTTTCAAGTAAAGTAATAGCCACTGCTAAATAAGGATCTACTCCATATTCTATAGAATACTTAGCAAAACTCATTCCATAACCACTTAAATCACTTGAAAGACTAGCATTCAATTTATTAGCCAGTTCATCTAAAGTCATTCCTTCATAAACAATAGCAGGAGTGGAAGCCTTTAAACTAACAATTTCTATTTCTTGCCTTAACTCATCACTAGGGAATGTCGTTTTTGTTTCTTTTTCTTTCAATTTTTCAGTCTGATTTTTTAACATAATAGACTCAATCACAGAATTACTTGTAGTGGTATACGCACTATCAAGACTTAAAATCGTAACGTTTTCTATTAGTCTTGTAAAAATTTCTATACTACATATTACGGTAATGGCAACAAGTATTGCCTTCACCGAGGGTAATTTTTTCATTTCTAAACCATCCTTCTTCTTTCCAGAAAGTAAAACTATTATACTATATACTATTCAAGATTGTCAAATTTTTTTGCCTTTAAAAACGAACATATGTATTACAAATATGTCACAAATTCTGTAATCATCGAGGTTTAAAAACATGAAATTTTTTTAAAAATTTAGCCAAAAAATAACAAAGTAATCACAAAAGCGGCAACAATTCCTACTGCATCAGCAAATAGTCCTGCACTCAAAGCATGCTTCGTTTTCGTTACTTTTATGGAACTAAAATACAAAGCCAAAACATAAATCGTCGTATCCGTACATCCTTGTAAATTAGAAGCCAATCTTCCCACAAAAGAATCAGGGCCATACAAATCAAAGATATTTGTCATAATAGCTAAAGATGCTGTTCCCGAAATAGGACGCACCATTGCCATTGGTAAAATTTGAATCGGAATACCTACTTTATCAAGTAATGGTGTAAAATACGAAAAGAGAAACTCTAAAAAATGAGAATTTAGAAAAATATTCGTTGCAAACACCATAGCAATAACAGCTGGAGCTATTTTAAACGTTGTGATTAAGCCCTCTTTTGCCCCGATAAGAAAAGACTCATATATATTTACTTTTTGTTTAAAAGCAAACAAAATAATAGCTAAAACAAACAACGGAACAATAAAGTTAGATAATTGGTTCATGATTTTCTCCTTTTAAAATAGTCATAAAGAAGTCCCGAGATATTCGAACAAAACGTTGCCAAAATACTTGTAATAATAATTTCGGAAGGATTCGTACTTCCATACATCATTCGAAGTGCAATCACCGTAGTAGGAACAATCGTAACACCACCAGTGTTTAAAATCAAAAAAGTAACCATAGCTTCTGTAGCAGTGTCTTTCGTTCTATTATCCTCTTGCAAACATTCCATTGCCTTTAATCCAAATGGAGTCGCAGCACTTCCAAGACCTAAAGCATTCGCGGCAATATTACTAGCAATGTAACCTAAAGCTGGATGATTTTTAGGTAGACTTGGAAAAAGTTTACTTAACAAAGGTCTTACCAAATTGGAAAATTTTTCTAAAATTCGAGAATCCTCTGCAATTTGCATAATACCTGTCCAAAGCACTAACAATGGCATCATATCGAAAAGTAAATGAATTCCATCTATTCCCCCTTTTAAAATTTGATTATTTAATCCCTCTACATTTCCTGTAAATATGGTAAACAAACTACCTATTACAATAAAGAATACCCAAATATATGTTACCATCCAAACAACCACCTAAAAAATCTTTGAAAAAAATTATCCTTTTGTTCTTCTTTTGATTCTATTTTTTGATAAATCTTTTCGGTTCCTAATAGTTTTTCCCCCAAATATATTTCTGCCACTCCTACAACTTCTTCTTTTGAATCACTATGGACTTGATATTCTATTTTTATATTATTTTTTTCCTCTTCTGTTAACAAAGCATAAAAACTATTCTGAATAGAAAATTTTTCCGAATCATTTCCATCTAACACAAAAGAATCTTTATCTAAAATTAACACTCGTTCATACGTATCAAAAACAGTTTCACATAAATCCTTATGATCAGCAAAATCATTTCCATCATTTAAAGTAACCACAATACACGTTTTATTCTCCTTTTGTGAAGCAGTAACTAAAGTTCTTTTTGCTCTTTTTGTATACCCTGTTTTTCCCCCAATTTGATATTCATAAGTTTTTAGTAATTTATTTTTATTTTGCCACACATAATTTTTCCCACTAGACTTTGCCGTATAACTTTCCGTCCCTATCATTTCTCGAAAAGTGTCATTTTTTAAAGCATATTGCATTAAAAGAGCCATATCATAAGCAGTAGACATATTGCCACTTCCATCACTTTCTTCTAAACCATGTGGATTTAAAAAAGTGGTATGACTCATCCCCAATTCATAAGCTTTTTGATTCATTAAAGTAACAAAAGAATCTAAATTTCCAGAAATATGATAAGCGATTTCTATTGCCGCATCATTTCCACTCCGAAGAAGCAAACCATATAACAAATCTTTTAAACTCATTTCTTCATCTAACTCTAAATAAATTGCACTACCATAAGCTTTTAAAACCTCCTCACCCACTTTTCTGGTAGAATTTAAATCACCTTTTTCCAAAGCAATGATAGCCGTCATAATTTTTGTTGTACTTGCTATTAACTTTTCCTTATCTTCATTTCGGCTCATTAAAACTCTTCCCGTATCATAATCCATAACAACATAACTTTCAGCCGATACGGCATAAACTTCAATCGGTACAAACAATATTAATAAAAGCAATAGTTTCTTCATAAGTTTCACCTACAAAAAGTATATGAAAAAAAGGACAATTTTAGTCCGATTCATCAAAGTGACCTCCCAATTTAATAACTATAGTCTACCTCTTACATTCCAAAAAGCACCCAGAAACAAATTCCGTAAAAAAAGATAAATTATGATAATTCTTCACCATTATATAAAGATGGGAGTATAACGAATTTGAATATTTATCGAAAACAATAGAGAAAGAAAGAGGAAAAAAGATAAAATCAAAAAATACGGGAAGCAAGCAAGAAAAAAATTTGTCATAAGAAAATAATGGATGAATTTAAGGTATACAGAAACACATGGAAAAAATATCTCAAAATGACGGATGAAGAAATAGAAAATATATCCTCTGTAAATGTCACAAAAGAAAATAGAGTCTTAGATAATTTTAAAAATGTATTTTCATCCAATTAAATTGTAGTTATAAATACCATGCAATTTCTGTAAAACAGTATAATCTGGGGTTTCCAAAGTCCATGTTTCATTTTCTAATTTCACTTTAAAATGAATCGTATAATGTATTCGCTCTGTTTCCTTTTTCATCTTTTCAAGTTGTAGATTTTTATATTTCATTATATCTATACTACCATCTTCCAAAAGATAGTCACCTAAATTACTTTCCATTTCTTCTTTTGCTTCATCTTTCGCATGTTGATAATCATAGACTGTTATGAATGCTTGCACAACAGCCGTGTTCCCATTATAAATAATATCCTGAATTTTATATTCTAAATGAACATACTGCTTTTTCATAATAAATCTATAAATATCTTGTTGTCCTTCCAAAAGATCTTCATCTCGAATAAGCTCATCCAAAGAAGATTCCACTTCATTACTATGATTACGGTACAATTCTAAATAATCTATAACAGGATTTTTAGCCTCATTCTTAGTGCATCCTGTAAGGAAAAAGAAAAGACCTATCAACAAAAGAATCTTTTTCATAGACATTCCTTGTATGACATTTCAATAAGTTCCGTAATTTCATGTATTTTCAATGTATAAGGTTTCTTTAATTCTTGATAACAATTCTTTAGCATTTTTTCCATATCACTTTCAATCACTCCAAACCATTCATAATATAAATAAGAACACTTACTTAAATTATGAGTTTCTTTTAAAGTATTTAATTCCACTTCAATCATATGCTTTTCATAAATAGCTTTTCGAAACTCATCATCATATCTTAATTTATCCAACAATTCATATTCCATCCACTCTGATTTTAAATGAGAAACAAAATCATTACAATCACATTCATCTAGCATTAATAACTTACTTCGAGACAAGACTTTACCATTTTCATTTACTTCCAATACAAGCGAATTTTTTCCACTCGAAAATAAAATACAACTTAATTTTGTCCGTTTTGATTTTATCAATGTTTTATCTAAATAAGAAGATACCCAATCTTTAGAGAAAGAGATATCATATTCTAAAAATTTTTTAATATCTCTATCAGAAATTTTTACTACAGGCATTTTCTTTATCCAAATTAAATTATCTGTCTTCTCCCATTCATAATAGCTCCAAAAACATGTGTCCAAATTAATCAAAAAATTATAATAGTAATGCATTCCATTCACCCTTTCTCTTTCCTGAAATATAGGATTAGAAAAACTATACCGAAATAAAATAATAGAAATTCTTTCCTTCTATTAATAAAATAAACATATTCAAAAAAACTATACCCGAAATAAATCAAATTGATGTAAAGAAACGCAAAAAATAAACTAATGGAAAGGCAAATAACTCCGAAACACAAATAAAAAATTTTCAAAAAAACACCCCTTCTGTAATATTTTATTTCTTTCTTTTCATTTTTAGTATATAATGTTGTAAGGTGATAAATATGGAATTTATAAAGTATATAATCCTAGGAATTATACAAGGAATAACCGAACCACTTCCGATATCATCAAGTGGTCATCTTGTACTATTTAAAAATCTTTTTAATACAAATATGCTAACAGATGTCAATTTTGAAATCGTGGCAAACTTTGGTTCATTTCTTGCGATTTTAATCATTTTTTGGAAAGATATTATCAAGCTAATAAAAGCCTTTTTTGGATATATTTTTAAAAAAGAAAAAAGAAAAGAATATCAAAAAGACTTTAAATACTGCTTGCTAATCATAATAGGTAGTATACCTGTAGGATTAGCTGGAGTTTTATTCAAAGATAAAATTGATAGTTTATCTGGAAACATGACTCTTTTAGGCTTTGCGTTTTTACTAACAGCCATAATGTTGTTTTTAGTAAAAAATGTAAAAGGAAAAAAGAATGACTATGATATTACATATAAAGACGCGATTATCATTGGTCTTTTACAAATGGTTGCCTTAACACCAGGTATCAGTAGAAGTGGCACAGTGTTAGTAGGATGTTTATTATGCAAACTTTCAAGAGATTCTGCTTTAAAATATACATTTATGTTATACTTTCCAGTTAGTATAGCATCTATGGGTCTAGGTGTATTAGATATGATACAAGAGAGTAGCCTAACCACTTTATGGCTACCATATCTTTGTGGATTAGTTGCAGCTGGAGTCGTAACATACTTTACTTATCAGTGGCTTTCCGTACTCGTTAAAAAAGGAAAACTCTGGAAATTTTCCATTTACTGTTTCTGTTTAGCAATTTTTGTCTTATTTTATTTCCGTTAAAAAAACATAGCAATCCAAATCTATGTTTTTTATTGTTCAAGGAATTGATCTGATTTTGTTTCCACCTTCGGAAGTTCAACCTTTTGAATCGAATCAAATCGTTTTGTAATTTTTTCAGTAGTTACATGAATATCTTTCACATCTTTACTAACAGTATCTATACTTCTAGATAGCTTATCCCACCGTTCCTTATAACGGCTAAAATCTAAAGATAACTTATTTAGTTCTTCTTGAATCACTTTTGCATATTTATCACGTTCCATATTTTTAATAATCATATGAATAGTAGTTAAAGTACTCATTAGAGTTGTTGGAGAAGTAATCCAAACTTTTTTTTGATAAGCTTCCTTTAATAAATCCGAATGATAGGCGTGGATTTCAGCAAAAATCGCTTCAGCTGGCAAAAATAAGATAGCTTGATCCGCTGTAACACCTGGTATGATATATTTCGTACTAATTGCATCAATATGCTTTTTTACATCACTTTTAAACATTTTTAAAGCAATATCTCTTTCTTCTTTGGAAAGATTTTTGTTAGTCATTCTTTCATAATTTTCCAGTGGGAACTTAGAATCAATACAGATGTCTCCCAAAGGTGCAGGTGCATGAATGATAGAATCAGAAATAAAACCATTCGGAAGTTTATACTGAACTTCATAAATACGGTCATTTTTTTCACCAAAAACACTGGATAAAATATAATTTAAATTCACCTCTCCAAAAATACCTCTAGTCTTTTTATCCGTTAAAACACTTTGCAAAGAAACAATATCACTTGATAAACTATCAATCTTTTTCTGTGCTTCATCAATCTTAGATAAACGTTCTAAAATATTCGTAAATGTCTTATTGGATTTATCAAAATTTTCATCTAAACGAGTATTAATTTTTTCATTAATCAATAAAAATCTTTGTTCAATTCGATCATTCAAACTTTCAAAGTCTTTTTTTAAATTTGTAGAAAAGTCATATTTAAACTCTCCCAACTCTTTCGTCAGACTAGTTTCAAAACGTCCAAGTTTCTCTGTAACAGATAAATCATTTTGCGTATTCCTACTAACTTTTAAAATTAAAAGAATCACTAATAATATTAATAAAATCAATAAACCAATGATTGCATACTCCATAATTTTCCTCTTTTCTAGATTTCATTATAACAAATGTTCGATAGGAACAAAAGAAAATTAAAAAAAAATATGTAAAATCATACATATATTTTTTCTAAAAAACATCAAACAAATCCATCTATATTTCATGTACCACTTGAGTGACATCATATCCAAAATACTCTAGCATACGTACAACTTTTTGACTATGAAGTCCTTTTTCACAAATAAAATAATAAGGATTTTTCCTATCTAAATACCTATCATAATACAACATAAATTTTTGATATGGAATATTCACTGCATCCGGATGGTGCTTTATGAAAAAATCCTGGGAAGAGGATAAATCAATCAATTGCCCCATACTTTTATTGTATTGTTCTAATGCTATTCTTTTCATTTACATCACCTATTTTAAGGTATGCACTTTTTTTAATTTCGCATATAATATCCACCCATTTTTAATCATAAAACAAATCATCTGGTTTTAAATCAAAAATCTTAGCTATAGAAACAGCTAAATTATAAAACAATCTCCTTTTATTGTTCTCAATCTGAGAATAATAAGATGCACTAATATGAAGCAATCTCCCCATTTCTTTGCACGACAAATTCCTTTTCTTTCTTTCTTGTTTTAATTTTGCATATCCATTTTGCATATTTTTTTACTCCTTCTCATAAATTGTAACACATTTTATCACATATACCCACCAAAAACCGAATAAAGTTTTTTTTAATGTGAAAATTAGTAATGGTGAGATGCATGAATTTTAAAAGATTGAAAGAATTACGAACCTATGAAGGTTACACCCAACAAAACGTAGCAGATATCTTAAATGTAAAACGCGCAACCTACGCAGGTTGGGAAACTGGTAAAGATATCATCCCATTAAGACAATTAAATAAAATTGCAAACAGTTATAAAGTAAGTTTAGATTACATTGCTGGACTTTCTAACGATGATAAGAAAATAAAATCTAACATTTCCAATGAAATTGATATTGCAACCGTAGCTCAAAATCTTAAAAAATATCGTAAAGAAAATCATTTAACTCAGACTGATGTAGCAGAATCTTTACAGACCACTCAATCCAACATTCATAAATATGAAACAGGAAAATGCTTAATTACAACCATGTATGCTTTAGAATTTGCAAAACAATTCTCGTGTAGCCTAGACGATTTATTAGGAAGAAAATAGTAGAGAGAAGCCTCTACTTTTTTAAAACATTTTTTCCACACCATCAGGCACTTTATCATCCATAATGGTCTTTATAATCTTATCTTCTCTTTCTTTACTAACTTCTTTACCTGTCATTTTACTTAAAGTAGAAATAACCTCTCTCAGAGTATTTTCATCCTTCATATTTCCATTTTGCAACTTTTCAGCCAAAGATAAAATAGTATTTTTATCCACTTTTGTTTTCTTTTCAACCTTTCTAAAAAAATTATCTCCAAATTGCATAAAACACCTCCTAGAAGTATTTTATGTTATTCCCCATGATTTGAGTCTTCAAAAAAAATGTCATCAGGCTTTAAATCAAAGATGCTCGCGATTCGCTTGGCAACATCATAATACAATCTACGGTTTTTATGTTCCAATTGCCAATAATATGCCTTACAAACACCTAATTTATCCGCCATTTCCTGATACGTATACCCTTTTTCCTTTCTAAGCTCTTCCAACCGATAATTTTTTTCTTTTTCCATACTCAACCTCCAAACGGCAAAAATATAATATAATAAATCTTTTAAAATGTCAATTTTCTCTAGTTACAGCTAGGTAGACATGTTTTAGTTTCCCAAATAGACTAATGATTAGAACAGTGAGGTTATTAAATGCAAGACATTAAAAAGATTATTGGAATAAATTTAAGATATATTCGATTTCAAGAAGGCTTATCGCAAGAAAAATTTTGTGACAAATATAAATTTAGCACAAAATACTTTTCAACCTTAGAACGTGGGGAAGCTAATATCAAAGTAGACACCCTTCAATTAATTGCCGAAGTTCTAAAAGTAAGCCCAGTAGAATTAATTACATTTGATAACAAGAAAATAATTCACAAAAAAAGAATCGATGAAAAATCTTAAAACCAACTATTCATAAAAGGAGATTTCTAATAAAATAGAAATCCTTTTGAAGTGACTCAAAAAGAATCTTCATTTTTATTCTTAAATTTTATAATCATTGGCGTTCCCATGAAATCAAAATTTTCACGAATCCTATTCTCCAAATATCTTTGATAACTAAAATGTACGAGTCCTTTATCATTGACATAAAATACAAATTTAGGTGGTTTATTTTCTTCTTGACGAACAAAGTACACTTTCAAACGTCTACCTTTATAAGATGGAGGTTCATGTAAACGAACAGCTTCATGTATCACGTCATTTAATAAAGAAGTCTTAATTTCCTTTTGATAATTTTCATACGCAGATATAATTTCAGGCATTAACATACTTACTCTTTTTTTTGTTTTTGCAGACAAAAAGACTACTTTTGCAAATGGCGCAAACTGAAATTCATATTTAAGTAACTCTTGCCACTTTTTTATATCTTGATTTGGATCTTCCACAGTATCCCATTTATTTACAGCAATCACGAAAGCTTTCCCTTGCTCTAAAGCCATACCTGCAATATGTTTATCCTGTTCCATAATTTTTTCTTCCGCATTTAAAACTAATACACACACGTCACTTCTTTCAATTGCTTTCAAACTTCTAAGCAAACTATATTTCTCAATACTCTCATATATTTTCCCACGTTTACGAATACCAGCAGTATCTATCATAGTATAAGAATTCCCATGATAATGAAAAATAGTATCCGTAGCATCCCGAGTTGTTCCCGCAATATCACTGACAATAGCCCTTTCTTCATTTAATAAAGCATTGACTAAACTACTCTTTCCAACATTAGGTCTTCCGATAAAACAAAATTTACAAGTATCATCTTCTAAAAAAGCATCATCCTTTAAATCATTCGTAATTTCATCTAACAATTTTTCAAGTCCTATTTTATGAGCTACAGAAATACCAAAAACCTTTTCAAAGCCTAACTCATAAAAACGATAAATTTCATTTTGTCTTTCTTGATTATCTAATTTATTTACTACAACTATAACTTCTTTCTTCGTTTTTAAAAGTAAATCACGTATCATATAATCACTTTGATTTAATTCCGTTTTACCATCTACCACAAATAAAATCAAATCCGCTTCATCTATCGCATAAGTTGCTTGAGCTAAAATATCTTCCCCTAAATTATCTTTTCCTAACTCAAGACCACCTGTATCAATTAAATAAAAAGATTTCCTATTATGTTTTACAACACCATATATACGGTCTCTAGTAATACCAGGTTCATCTAAAATAATAGAACGTTCTTCCCTTAATAACCGATTAAATAAACTCGATTTACCAGTATTAGGTCTTCCAATTAAGCAAACTGTTTTCATGCTTCACCTCTTTTTACATGATTGATATTCTACCAATTTTTCCTCATCTTGTAAACTATTAAGCACATTCAGACGTAGGTCTTTTCGTACAATTATCTGCAGTTTCATCTTCTCCAGAATTACAAACACGAAGGGTCTCACATGCATCTTTTAGTTCATCATCCGTTTCAATATAAAAGGCATAAGCTCGGTTATTTTTCAAATAAAGTCCAATTTTTATATCATCCATAGAATTATTTGTAACTGGATTCACAATATATTGTCCCTTTGTTTCATTCTCACGTTTAATAATTCCTTCTTCTACCAAATAATCTACAGTAACCGTAACATAACAATTACTAGTTACCGTTTTCTTAAGTTGACTAGAATGATCATCTCCCCAACTTTTCGCATTTTGTAAAATCATATCTACTTTTTCACAATACATATTTTTCTTAGAATTATAAGCAATTTTAAAAGCACTTGGAACAGCAACAATCGCTAGTATAGCTAACAATACGATTACAGCCAGTAACTCCACCAAAGTAAATCCTTTTTTCATATCATCACCAATTATATGGTACCACGAATTCAAAAAGAGTGCAAAACATATTTCTGTAGATTCATTTTTTCATACTTTTTTATTTCATTAAAATACGCATATTTTTAATCGCATTTTTTTCAATTCTTGACACTTGTGCTTGACTAATATTTAAAGATTCTGCAATCTCCATTTGTGTTTTCCCAACAATATAACGTTCTAACAAAACTTTTTTTTCACGTTCCTTTAACTTCATCAAAGCTTTCTTTAACAATAATTTTTGATCTCGATTATCATTATCTTCATGCTTATCTTGTAGTTGATCAAACAAATATATATCGTCCCCACCATCACTGTAAATGGGTTCATAAATACTTGCAGGTTCTTTTAAAGAATCTAACGCATTCGATATTTCATATGCACGAAAACCTAAATGTTTTGAAATTTCATCACAAGTAGGTTCCACACCATATTTTTGACTATACTTTTCCTTAAAACCCAAAATTTGATATGCTTTATCTTTAATTCCCCGACTAACACGCAACGAAGTCTGGTTGTCTCTTAAATATCTTTTAATCTCACCCACTATCAAAGGAATCGCATAAGTACTTAATTTTAAATCATAAGACAAATCAAAATTATCAATAGCTTTAATAAGTCCCACGACACCTATTTGAAACAAATCATCTAAATTCGCATTATAATTTCGAAAATTTCTTAAAGCACTTAGAACCAACCTCAAATTTCCATTTACCAATTTTTCTTTTGCTTCCTTATTTCCACTTTTAAATTCTACAAACAGTCTTTTTTGCTCTTCATTCGATAGTACAATTAAACTATTTGTATTAACTCCAGTCAATTCTACTTTATATTTTGCCATAAATAAAAATCCTTTCCTTTTATTTATGGAAAGAATTTCTTCATTTTATACAATTAATGTAGACTATTTTCATTTAACAAGAATTCCATGATATTCATAATGACAATTCCATTTTCGGTTTGCCATTGATTCACCCCATTACGTGTAATGACAATTTTTTTAAAAAAATCATTTACATAAATGAAAGGTCGAAATTCTTGAGCCTTTTTCTCATCGTTATCAATACTTAAGGCAGATTGAATATAGTATCTCTCACTCCCCCTATTACAAATAAAATCTATTTCAATTTGCTTTTTCTTCTCCTTATCTCGAACCTCTACTACACCTACATCTACTTTATAGCCTCTTCTTCTTAACTCATTATAAATCACATTCTCCATTAAATGAGTTTCCTCAATTTGCCTAAAATTAAGAAATGAATTTCTTATACCACAGTCAGTAAAATATATTTTATATGGCGTATCAATATATTTTTTTCCCTTTATATCATATCTTTTACTTTTTTCAACCAAAAAAGCATCCTCCATATATTTTATATAGTTAAAAATCGTTTTATCTGTCATGGAAGTTTTATTATCTCGGTTTTTATAAACTTTTGAAAGTTTTAATGGATTCGTTAGAGAGCCAACAGAAGAGGATATTATCTCTATTAATGACTCGAATTTCTCCTCATTTTGAATATGATTTCTTTCTATAACATCTTTAGAATAAGTCCGCTTTCTTTCCTGATCTAAGTATTGAATTTTATTCTTTGCAGTTCTAGAAAGTACTACTAAAGGTAATCCTCCATAAGTAATATACTCCATAAAAGCATCCTCTTTTTCACCATTATATATGCTATAAAATTCTTGAAAAGATAATGGATACATTTTTATTTCATCACTACGTCCTCTAAACTCCGTTATAATGTCACTAGACAAAAATTTAGAATTACTTCCTGTAACATAAATATCAACATTTTTTCTTAAAAAACCATTTAAAACCGATTCAAAACCATCTACTTTTTGTATCTCATCCAATAAAATATAGTACTTTTCACTATCAATCATTTTACTTTTTATATAATCATTCAATGAACGGGGATTTAACAAATATTCATTTTCATAAGAATCTAAATCAATTTTGATAATATGACTCTCACCAACTCCATTATCTAATAAATAATTTTTAAAAATGGGATCTAACAAATAGGATTTCCCACATCTTCGAATTCCTGTTATAACCTTTACTAAACCATTTCCTTGTTTACTAGTTAATTGATTTAAATAATAATCACGTTTTATTTCCATTTATACCTCCACTACGAATTTTTTCCGTTTATGTACTTTTTTCGTAATTATATTATATAATTTATTCTTTAAAATGTCAATTTCACTACGAATTTTTTCCGTTTATGTACTTTTTTCGTAATATTTATAATTTTAACA
>CAYQKO010000006.1:1433-23920 GCA_964418205.1 uncultured Muribaculaceae bacterium | reverse complement strand
TAGAATCGTATGAAGAAGAAAAAAACACCCCTTTGGGGTGATTCTTGTTTCACAAGTAATATACTTAAGACTTCAATTTTTGAATAAAATCAAGAGTTTTTATTCATCATGAAAGAAATCATCGAAGAATTCATCATCTGTAATTACATTGTCATTCATTATGATTGAGTCAGCATCTACATTGATTTTTGGCTTTTCTTCTGGTTTCGGCTTCTTTTCTTCTAATTTTGGTAGTTCCATCGGAGCTACAGAAGCTTGGTTCAATTTTTCCTTTTCTCTAGCTTCTTCTTCATCTAATTCTTTTAGTTTTTTATCAATATCTGCTATCATTTTATCTATTTCTTCATTTGTTAAACTTGATACGGGTTTATTTAGCCCTGGGATTTCATTATTCAATCCAGCTACACTATTATCACTTGTTCCAAACGGATTTGCACTTTGCATAAAAGGATTTGGTGAAGTTGTATTCATAAATAGGTTACTTCCAAACGAAGAAGGAGCAAAAGGATTAAATGAATTTTGGTTGTAGCTTCCATTTTGAGCATTTTCCATCATCTTTTTTCTTTTTTCTTCGGATACATATGTTTTTAAATCAAACATAGCAACCGCTTTTTTTTCACGATATGGAAAAGCAAGTTCTTTTCTTTCTATTCCCCAGTTGATTTTAAAATCTGGTTCATATTGCGTTTTAAAAGGATTCATTCTTAAACGTTTTATAATGGCTTGAAATAATTTCATCTTTTGTAAATCTGAAACGGTTACTAAAGGTGTTGAAGCTGTCTTATCTTTTTCTTTGCTTTTTACTTCTCCACACATTTTACTTATTTCTTCTAATGCAGCCATTTCTGTACTAATTAAATAAATTAAGTTACCACAGTTTCCTTTTAATGTTTCTGCGATTTCTTTCCCGTATACATCGTTTAATTGAGCAAAGTTTTGAATGATAAAGGTAAATCGAATATCCCTACTTCTCGCTGCTGAAACCATAGAATCGACATCAGATAATGGTGGCATATTTGCAAACTCATCTAAGATAAAATTGGTACGATAAGATAATTTCCCACCATTTGTTTGTGCTACTTCGATTAGAGTTTCATAACATTGTTTTAAAAATACAGTTAGTAAGCTATGGTAAGTTGTTTTTTCGTCATGAATAATCAAGAATACAGCAGTTTTCTTCTCACCGATACTTCGCATATCAAAGTCGCTATAAGACAACATTTCCGATAATTTTTCACGAGAAGCAAAGATACGTATTTTTTGTCTAAATGTTGATAAGATACCACCTTTTGTATCACTTGGAGCGTTAAATGTTGTTGATGCGAATACATATTCTGGAGAACTTTCTCCTTTTAAGTTAAAGTATTCTTGAATGTAAGTTTTCGCTCCCATTCTTTCTTCACCAACTGTACTCATTAGGTTAATCGAGTTTAAATTTATTTCTTCCTCTTTACCATCTCGGAATAAACCTAATGCTAGACCTGAAAAATAATCTGCCCCAGATTTTTCCCAGAAAGCTGAATCTTTATTTTTCGGATCCACTAAAATATTATTGGCAATGTCTTCTAGTAATTCTACAGATTTATCGATATTACCAGTTTTAAAATAATAGTATGGCATAGATAGTGGATTCCATGCGTTTCCTCGATCTGGATCACGGAAGTTCAAAACAACAATGTTGTACCCTTGTGTTTTTAGGTAATCTCCACAATATTTATATAATTCTCCTTTTGGGTCATTGATAATCATACTTTCGCCTTTTTTTGCTAATAAGTTCACCATAGGCTTTACTAAACATACTGTTTTCCCTGAACCAGTAGAACCGATAATCATCGTATGATATTCTCCATTATCTACCCATATATCCGTTCCATTATTTATTAAAGGAACCCCTGCACCATCTACATGCTGATCTATTGCTTTTACGTGTTTTACATCAGCAGCTTCTTTGATTTCTTTATCCTTTGCCCATCTTGAATAGCCTTTTTCTTCTTTTTCACCAATTGTTAGTAGTTTACTACCACTCTTATCTTTGTCAAAAATATAAGAAGAAACACTAGAAAAAATAATTACTAGAGCAATCACAAACATAAGTAAGGTCAATAAGATGTAATCACCGCCAAAAGCTGGGAAAGGATTTAAGCCATAAAAAGAACCGTCATTCGCAAACGAAGAGAAATTTAAAACGGCAATCGCACATAGATAAAGCAAAAAGATACAAAAGATTACAAAGATTACAAAATCTTTTGTTGATACACGAAATTTCATAGAATCTCTCCTTACTCCTCTCATTATACAACAGAAACAATTAAAAAAGAATACCAAAATTCTTATTGGTATCTTTGTTTCTTTCTTTTGTTCACAATAATTATAAACGTGAATAAACAGATTATGAATACTATAACTATACCTAATGCTAACAATGTGTGGTCTTTTTTGTCTTCCGTACTATTTTCATAACTTAATAATAATCTTGCATTTTCAAAGTCAGTTATATACCAAGTATAAATATTTCCATCTACTTCATCAGCGTTATGGGAAACGACATTGTTGTTAATAGTGACATGAACAATCAACTCTTCTAGATTTGGAAATTTATTTGCATCAAAACTACCTGTATCCAATGTTGTAGTGTTTGTTTCTTCATTATATTTTTTTGTAAAATTATAAAAGGCTGTTTTAACTCCTACTGAATGATCAAATCGATTACTGGGAAAAGTAAAATGATATTTTATATAATACTTATTATCATAATATTTTTCCACTTCGTAATAAGATACTCCGTCAATTTTTTCCGTTGTTTCACTAAAGAAATCTTCATCATCATAGGCATTAGATGGAAAAACATTGTTATATTCACTTTCAATTTCCTCTTTGTCTATGCTTTCTATTAGAAAGTATTCATCATAGGTTAAATGATTTAAATCATCAATCGTTAGGTTGTATTCTGCTGTACATCCGCACGATAGAAATACAATAGTTATTATTAATATTATTTTTTTCATAATCCTCCTAAATCAAAGCAAACCAGCGTTATATATTTCATTAAATTCTGACGAAGTATAACGTTTATTTGCATCATTGTAATATGCTGACATATCCACTATTACATACACATTAGAAACAAAATTGATTGTTGTATAACTTATTCCTTTTGTATAAGGTCTGTATGATTTACCAAGTCCATTTGATTCTGCAACAATATATTGCTGATTTTCCTCATCAACACCTACTACTATCACAACGTGCCCTGAACTAACAAGTACATCTCCTATTTGGGCACGATTCGTGTCGTTCATATTATATACAGTTACTCCTGGAAGCGTTTTAAAATTTTGAGAACCAACGGTACTAATTTTTATACCGCCATTTTTTAAAACCCACACAACAAACGCAGAGCAATCAGGGCCATAGTGAGTATAAGGACCATAGCCATTCGAATAGTAATAATTTCCTATTGGTGTTCCCCAATCTGGATCTACCCCATAATATGCATCCACACTTCTTCCTACGCCTTTTACTGAACTGTGTCCCCCACCATAAGTATAAGGGATTCGAATATCAAATTGATTCATAAAATTTATCAAAGTAGTTGCTGCCACTGCGACTCCTTTTCTTGTTCCGACTCCAGCAGACATTACATTATTTAAAATCGTTTGATTTAACTCATCAATTGAGCTACCGTTTTCTAATAAATATGAGCTTAAAGATTGAGTTAAGACCTCAGAAGGAATGTAAGTATTCGCACCTGTGTCAATGTTTACACACATGCTACTAGATATTTTAAATATAGCTTGGCGATGTTCCCAATATTGTTCGACTTGCCAATCAATATAAGCCTCTTTTTCTTCTTCTGTAGTTCGTACACATGTATCAGAACGGCCTGTAACATTACCACTGGAATCATAAAATGCTGCACAATAATAGGAAGAATTGCATCGTGAGTAATTTTCTCCATATATTACTCGCATGTAATAACAGCCACCAAGACCTTGTTCTTTTTCACTATCAAAATTATAAAGCCAATTTCCCAAAGAAGAATAGCTTCCAACTAAGTTTTCGAAACTTCCCCGTTTCACATAGTAATCAAACTGTGCTTCTACTCCTTCCATAAAACTATCATAAAAAGTCCCATGTCCTTTTTCATTACTATGCCCCATACCGTAATAATTGTAATGTTGTGTATTGGTATTCACTTTTGTAAAACTTGTTTCTTTTCTTGCTATAATATAAAGAATTTCTGGATTTATTCCTTTTTCACGTCCCATTTCCCAAATGTCACCAGCATACGTGACAAAGTTTTCTGTCCAACTAGCATAGTTACCACTCAAAAAAAATTCTTCGACTAAGGCTATAAATTCAGTTTTTGATAGGGACGTTGCTGTATAAGGGAACTCACCACTCACACAGCTATAATTTGGTAACTTATTTTTTGTACTTTGTTCATCTATTGTCATAAAAGTAATATTTGAATTAAAGAAATATTCTAAAATTGCTTTATAGGAATAATTATATTCAGCCATCAAATAGTATGCTCCCATTACGCTTAATCCCGTTGTATCATCATAATGTAACCATGAGGCTTCATCATCTTCTCCATCATCATCACTATCCCAAGTAACCCAGCATTTGCTATATTCGTCCTCCTCGTCCTCATCCTCATCCTCTTCATCTGGAAAAGGATCTCCTTGAGGATTATTACAAGGGCAATCTCGATAAATATCATTTAGCATTGCTTCTACAGCAAAGTCTCTTGAAATGGGCATATTGTTTCCTTGATAAACCAAATAATTTATATCGGTATTATTCACATTGAACCAACAAAAATCAGCAATTTTAACATCTATATAGTCCCCGTTTATATCTGTAAGAACTAATCCTTTGGCAGACTCCATAACTGTATCTAAATAGGAATTTGACTCTACATTTTGTGTTAATTTTTTGTCACGATATGTTACCTGGCAATTATTTACTACTGCTTCCGTTCTTAAAGCTATGGAAAGAGCATAATAAACATGAATGATTCCAGTATCAGGAGTTTTGATGTTTTTCATATATTCATACGTTGCACTTTTTACATAAGTTTCGATATCCATTGTTTGACTGGAAGAGGACTTAGATTCATCATAAGGTTTATAAATTACGGTAACAGTTTTACATGCGCCTTCCTTATATTGGTAGTCATCCCCGCCACTTGAATCAAATATTAACATTGCAAGTAGTAATAGCATAATCATAATGACTACAACAATTCCTATACTGACCGTAGGATTTTTCTTTAGTAAAGTCATGATATCTTTTTTACTACCTTCCATTACTGCTGTTTTTCCTTGCGTATTTACTTGTAATTCCCCTGGAATATTTTCACTTGCATCATTTGTATCCAAAGGTTCTTCGACTTCAGGTTGTTGATCGATGTCTTTGCTATCTTGTTCATCATCTGGCATAACTTCACCACCATTTCCTCTATTTTTATTGTATCAAATGATACACACGAAGTCTAGCATGAAAAAAGAAATCATTTTTTGTGATTTCTTCCTTACTTTACAGGATCATACCCACCTTCATGAAAAGGGTTGCAGCGTAGAATTCTTTTTATTCCCAGAAAAGTCCCCTTGATAGAACCATATTTTAGAATTGCCTGTTTCGTATATTCGCTACAAGTGGGAGTAAACTTACACATACCATGTGTAAAAAGAGGTGTGGCTTGGTAAACATTTATGAAAAAGACAAGCACTTTCTTCATACATTTATCCTAATAAGAGCAAAATTCCATGAACACCGAATGCAATCAATCCAAAAATAATCAAGAAGGAAAAAAAGCATCCTGGGAAGCATCCACCACAACCACGGCGATAGTAATAAGGCATGTATCTTCTTCTAGGGGGAGGCGGAGGCCCTCCCATATGTCCATGTGGGCCACCTCCTGGACCACCAGGTCCTCCATGCATATAAATCACTAAATCCTTTCTAGATCAAGCTTTCTATGTTTATGTATACTATATATTAAAATGTCTCTTGATACGTTAGGTATTATACCAAATTTTGCTTCAAAAATCAAATGAAGCAGAAACTCGTGATTCAAGATTTATTCTTTCGTTTTTCCAATATACCTTTTAAGAATTGTAAGCCGATGATTATTACAGCCCCTAAGATGAAAAATAAAATACTAAATGTACTAAAGTTTATGGGATCATGATATGTTTCTAAAGTGGTTGGCCCCATTATAATCGCATAAATGGAACCAATCATTAAACCTAAAATACAATAAATTGTTTGGCTTCTAAATTTTGCTAAAGCTATTTTGATGAATCGAATGACAAGAACAATTCCCGTGATTACACCTAAACCAAAAAGAATTAATACTGGTAAATAATTAAAATGAAAATGTAATAATTCTTTTATGGCATTAATAATTGGAATATATAAACCAAAGATTAGTAAGATGGTAGATCCAGATATTCCTGGAAGAACCATAGCCGATATAGCAATCATAGCTGAAACAAAAATATAAATTCCTAAACCAAAAGATAAATTGGTAATGTCAACCATATTTCCTTTTCCATTCATTGGATTAAAATAAGTGATGACAGCCACGACGAATATCCCTAATAAAAGGAAAATAATATTCTGATATTTCCCTTTTAGAAATTTTTTTTCTTCTTTTATCATTACTGGTATAGCAAAAATAATAAATCCAATAAATACAGAACTCACTTTATAGATATGTGTTTCAAAAAGATTGGTTAAAATTAAAATTGCTAAGGCCATTCCAATCATCCAACCTATTCCTAATTTTATCAGAAAGAATAAAGCTTCTTTCCTTTCTTCTTTTTTCCCAAACATTAGATTATCTAATGAATTTATAAAACGATCGTAAAATCCTAAAATAAAAGCAATTGTTCCTCCAGAAACGCCTGGAACACTATCCGCAAGTGCCATGCAGAAACCTTGTATTGCATTGATTATAAAGTTCATAAGTACCTCTTTTCTAATAGTTTAAGTATACACTATTCCACTACTTTATCAAATACTTTTTTAAATGCTGTTGGTAAAGAATATGTAGTTAAAATTTCATCTTTTGAGTAAAAGCATATATCTTGAGGTTTTACTTTCAAGTTTACTAAATATGCTTCCATATGCCATTCGATATGAGAAAATATGTGTTTTTCTTCACCAATATATTGGATATTTTTGTATACATAATTGTTTTCCTTTAAATAAGAAGCTAACTCATCTTCACTCATTTTTTCCTCTATATTTGGTAATTCATATAATCCTTGTAATAATGTAGAGTCTCTTTTCTTTAAAGCATATTTATTTTGATATTTCAAAATGTATACTGTCATATTCACTGCTTTACGTTTTGTTTTCGTTTTCTTTACAGGATATTTGTCTGTATTATCATGTAAATTAGCTTTACAGCACTTTTGTAAAGGACAATGATTACATAAAGGAGCTCCATTTGGTAAACACACTAAAGCCCCTAATTCTATAAAACCTTCGGTAAATTCTCTTGCTTTATTCTTTGGTATTAAGTTCTTTAAAATTTCTTCATATTCTTTTCTAACTTTTGGATTTAATAAATCTCTATCATCTTCGTATACTCTAGATAAAACGCGCATTACATTTCCATCTATTGCAGGGATTGGAAGATTATAAGCAATCGATAAAATGGCTCCTGCTGTATAAGGACCAATTCCAGGTAATTTTTTTAATTCTATTTCATCTTTTGGAAGGGTATTATAACCTTTTTTTAGTACTTCGTTGGCACATTTTTTTAGATTTTTTGCTCGACTATAGTAACCTAATCCCTCCCATAATTTTAATAAGATATCTTCGTCAATGTTTGCTAAATCTTGTATCGTTGGAAGTACTTCTAAAAATTTTTTGTAGTAGTCTTTTACTGCTTCTACTCTAGTTTGTTGAAGCATAATTTCACTTATCCATATTTTATATGGGTCTTTTGTTTTACGCCAAGGTAAATTTCTTTTATTTTTTTGATACCAATTTATTAAATCTACGATATTTTCTCTATCCATTTTACATCACTTTTTTTATTCTATCAGAAAAAATTAGATAAAAAAAGAATATTTTCTTAAAGCACTCCATAATCATTCTACAAAAAAGGCACATTTCATTGATTTACATTTTCTATACATATGTACCCTATTCCCTCATTATAATCGACATTGCTTAATCTACTGTTTTATGATATATTTTATTTGAAAGTAGGTAGAATTTATGAAATATGTAGATAGAAAAGATTTATTCCGAGCCATTTTATTTGTTTTCGCATATATTGTTGTATTGCCAATTGTGATTTCGGCTGGTTTTTCCATTTTTGGATTGTCCTTAGAAAAGGATATCAATTATCTAGCGGCTAACTTACTCATCTATGGAATCTCATTACTATTTTTAATTTTTTATTACAGGAAGTCATTAAAAGAAGAGCTTACAAGATATTTAAAGCATTTTAAAGAATTCTTTAAAGTTGCCTTAAGAAGTTGGGGAAAAGCTTTCATATTTATGGTTGTTACCAATTTATTTATTGTAAGCTTAACTGGAGGGATAGCAGACAATGAGTCTGCGAATCGGGATATTATTAGCATGTATCCTTTGTTTTCTGTAATAACTATGATTTTTATTGGTCCTTTCATCGAAGAAATACTATTTCGTAAAAATTTTAAATCTGCTTTTAAGAACAAAAAAAGTTTTCTATTCTTTTCTGCATTTGCCTTTGGCGCGGCTCATGTATTCATTTCTATAGATTTTAGTAGTTTGGAAGCATTTTTAGAATGTCTACCAGATTTATTATTTATTATTCCTTATGCTGGTATGGGTTATTTCTTTGCAGAAGCTTATTATGAAACAGATTCTATCTTTACAAGTACTACTACCCATATGTTACATAATACTTTGGCTGTTTTCGTATCTATTTTTGGAGCTATGTATGTCTAATGTAGAAGAGACTTTAGAAAAGAAAAAAAAATTAGGAATTATTCCTAAAATACTATTTTTTCTATTGTTTTTCATTGTTTTATTTTATTGTTATATGCATTTTATTGAACCTCATTTACTGGTTGTTCAAGAGTACCCTATTATAAATGAGAAAATCCCTGATTCTTTTAATGGTTTTAAAATTGTTCAGTTTTCTGATATTCATTTTGGTAGAACTACAAACGAAAAGGAATTGGAAAATGTTGTTACGAAAATAAATGATTTAAAACCAGATATTTTACTTTTTACAGGAGATTTATTTGATCCTTATATTACTCTTTCTGAAAATAATATTCATTTTCTTAATGAAGTTTTAGCAAAGACAACTGCTAAAATTGGAAAATACGCGGTTATTGGAGATAATGATTCTATAAATATAGAAGCCTATGAGCAAATTCTGACTTCTTCCGGATTTAAGATTCTAAAAAATGAAAATGTTCCTATTTATTATGAAGGAGTTACTCCTATTTATTTAGCAGGTATTTCTAGTATTAGTAAAAGTGGTTATGATTTGACGGAAGTATTAAAAAATGAAAGTACCGATGCATATCAAATTTTTCTATGTCATGAGCCTATCATCTTTGATGAAGTAAAAAATGAAACGGATTTGGTACTTGCAGGTCACTCTTTAGGTGGGCTTATTCGAATTCCATATGTTGGAGGATTGTATCAACTGAATAACGTGGGAGGCTATGAAAGTGGGATTTACGAAGCTAGCACTTCTACTTTAATTGTTTCTAATGGAATAGGCACACAAGACTTTAGCTTACGCTTTCTTAATGTTCCATCAATTCAATTATACCGATTATATAATTATGAATAAATTTATTTCAGATTTAATTTGTTTATTCTATCCCTTAATAATGTACAAACTTTATTGATTCTTCTGTCTGTTATTTTCGTGATGCTTTGATATTGATGTAATAATTCATCAAATTCTTCTACGATACCGTCTAATTTAGATAAATCAAATCTTGTTATATCTTTCACTTTGGATAAAATGGAATCAAAATTATCTACCGTATAAAAAAAACTACCTTGTCCATTTATAAGAATCTCTTCTTCGTTATAATCTAAAATGTTTCGTGATTGCCCATTATCAAATATTGGAGCCATAGCCAACCATTCTAATGTATTCACATCTCTTATGATTCCAAAGTTATTTAAATGCCTGTCCTCATTTAACATGAAGTAGTCAAGAAGAAACATATTTTCTAGTTTTTCGCGAACATGATTTATCCCTTTTTCTTCTAATATATGGATATATTCTTCATAAGCTTTTTCTTTTACATTCCTGTTATGTAATATTTGATGTGCTGATATGAATTCTGTATTGGTATTGATAAAACATTCACATTTTGATACAACCTTGTTCTTTACAATATCTAAAGTATAGGTTACATGATCAAATCCCAATCTTTCACATATCATACTAGCTAATACCTCATTAAATGGTTGCATCACTTCATTTTTCCAGCCGCCTTTTAATAAATATCTTTTCCCATTTTCAATCATCCATGTTTTTTTTAAACGTCCATCCGTTGTATTATTCGGAGATATTAAACTAATTTTGATACTACTTTCTGATTCATTTCCAAAAGTTGCATTCATAAAATCTGAATCCTCAAAACGATGTTCAAAAAAATTAATATCTTTATACTCAATGTTAGAATCTGCTGGTTTTATCCAATATTGATCTGAAAGCGATAATCCAAATGCTTTATCTAATAATTCATCAGGTGCTAGGACATTTAATCTTGCCAACAATAAATCTAAATCATCTCTCCATGATGGAATGCCTCTACCTTTAAACCAGTCGGTAAGTGTTGATGTAATAACGTTTTCTTTCTTATAATCACTAGACAAAATGTATGGTGCAAAATCTATATTTTTCACTTCATATATATCCGTAAATACTTTTAAACTTCATTATATTCCGTTACTAATACTTCTGTATTTTTATTCATTAAGATACATTTCATAAGAAACTTTTCCTTTCTTATCTTTGAATATTCTAAAAACAATTCCAAAATCCAATAGCAACTTTCAACTTTATTTCATTTTAGATTAGTATCTTACAAAAGTCAAATTCTTGTTGGAATGTGATTCAACTTCTAGCATAAAATAGGCTCTTGTTATATAATATAGGGGAAAGAGGGAAAATAATATGTTAAATAATAAGAAAGTATTTATCTTAGGTATGGCAAGAAGTGGCTTTGAAGCTGCAAAGTTATTAGCGTCCAATAATCGTGTTTTTGTTACAGATATAAAGAGTCAAAAGGAAGAAAATTTGAATCTCTTAAAAGACTTAGGGGTTACTTTTGTGTTGAGTGATGATCCAACGAACCTTTTGGATGAGAGTTATGACATTTTAATAAAAAATCCTGGAATTAAATATAATCATCCTACTGTTTTAAAGGCAAGAGAGTTCAATATTCCAGTTATCAATGAATTGGAACTTGCTTATCATTATTTAAATCCAAATGCACATATTATTGGCATTACTGGTTCAAATGGGAAAACAACCACGACCACTTTGATTTACAATATGTTAAAAGAAGAAGGACTTCCTGTTTTTCTAGGCGGAAATATCGGACTCCCTTTTTGTAATTTTGTGAGAGATGTTCAAAGTGATGACTATGTTGTCTTAGAAATCTCGGATCATCAGTTATGTGATATGTATGATTTTAAAACAAATATCAGTGTTTTAACGAATATTTATCCAGTACATTTGGATTTTCATGACTCTTTTGAACGTTATAAGTCTATGAAAAAGAAAATATTCAATCATCATACAAGTCATGATATTGCGATTGTGAATTATGATAATGAAGGGTCTTTAGAGTTAACAAAGGATATTGAAAGTACAAAATACTATTTTTCGAGTACTTATGTTCAAAAGGCATATCTACATAAGGACGCGATTTATTATGACAAGGAAAAGATTATCGACTTAAAAGAGATTAAATTAAAAGGAAAACATAACTATGAAAATATTTTAGCTGCAATCATTACCGTGAAAGAATGTCATGTGTCTAATGATAGTATTATTAAAGTTTTAACTACATTTGGAGGTGTAGAGCATCGATTAGAATTTGTTTCAACCATTGAAGGTGTATCTTATTATAATGATAGTAAGGCTACCAATTGTGAATCAACGAAGATTGCTTTAAATTCTTTTGATTCCCCTACTATATTAATACTCGGAGGAACGGATCGTGGACATTCTTTTGAAGAATTAAATGAGGCAATGAAGAATGTAAAGTTTGTCGCGTGTTATGGAGAGACAAAAAAGCGAATTAAAAAATGGTGTGATACAATTCAAAAACCATGTGAAATTTTTGAAAATCTAAGGGATGCGACAAATGCATGTCATGAAAAAGCGGAATCTGGAGATGTAGTACTTCTATCTCCTGCATGTGCTTCTTGGGATCAGTATGAAAAATTTGAAGATCGTGGAGATGAATTTAAAGAATTGGTACATTCTTTTGGAGGGAGTGAATCATGAATTTACAAGATTATAAACATATCTATATGATAGGAATTGGTGGAATTAGCATGAGCGGTCTTGCCGAAATATTAAATCATTGGAATTTTCAAGTGAGTGGATCGGATAATACTACTTCGGTTCAAACAGAAATGTTAAAGAATAACGGAATTACAGTTCATCTTGGTCAAAAGAAAGAAAATATCACGAAAGATATTGATTTGGTTGTTTACACTGCAGCGATTAAAGAGGATAATCCCGAACTTGTGGAAGCTCGTGCACTACATATCCCGACTATGGAACGTGGTAATTTCTTAGGAGAACTTACGAAGTTATTTCCAAATACGATTGGTATCGCAGGAACTCATGGGAAAACTACTACAACAAGTATGGTAGCTAGTATCTTTTTGGATGCAAATTTAAATCCAACCATTCAAGTTGGAGCATTTTTCGATAAAATAAAAGCAAATTATTATGTAGGTGGAAAAGAGTATTTTATTATTGAAGCTTGTGAGTACTGTGATTCTTATTTAAATTTTCATCAAAAAAGTGCGATTGTTTTAAACATAGATGATGATCATTTGGATTATTTTAAAAATATGGAAAATATTGAACGAAGTTTTCAAAAGTATGTATCTTTATTGCCTAAGGATGGATATTTAATTTTAAATGGCGAGGATGAACGTTGTTTTAAGCTTAAGGATTATACCAAAGCAAAGGTTATCACGATTGGTTCGAATGCTTCTTTTGACTATTCTTATCAAAATGTATCTTTTAATCAAGATGGACAACCTACTTTTGATGTTTATTCTCATGGTATCAAAGATACTTCTATCACGTTAGGAGTTACTGGAATGCATAATGTTCTAAATAGTTTATGCGCGATTGCTTTATGTCGAGCATATGATATCTCTTATGATATTATCAAAACTTCCCTTAATGAATTCCATGGAGCTAGTCGCAGACTTGAATTTTTAGGTACACTGAAAAAAACTAGGGTTTTTGATGATTATGGACACCATCCTACTGAGATTCTAGCAACAATAAATGGTTTAAAGAATATGCATTACCATGAATCTTGGGTAATTTTTGAACCTCATACTTATAGTAGGTTACACGATCATTTAAAGGAATTTGCTCTTGCTTTAAAACTCTTTGATCATGTTATTGTTATTGATATTTATGCGGCTCGGGAACAAAATAATTATGATATTCATGAGGAGGATTTGGTAAAACTTTTAGATGGAAAAGGAATTTATCTATCTTGTTATGAAGATATTCTTGATTATTTGATGAAAAATATAGGTGACGAGGATATTATTTTAACCTTAGGGGCAGGAAATGTCACAAAAATTGGTCATAAATTAGTAAAAGAAGATTTGAATTAAATACAATCTTCTTTTTGTTTTACGAAAAAAATAGCAATTTTAGCTTTTGCTATTTTTTAATTTTTCTTCCTCTTCTGGTTCTAAAGAATAAAGCATTCCATCTTCTTCTCTTAAAACAATTTGTTCGTCATCTAGTTTTTCATCCGTTATCTTAGATAGTATAAAATATTTTTTCCCATCTATAAGTAATTGTTCTCGAATACCATATTCTTGATTGTCCATTTCAATTATATCTATTTGTTCCATTATGCACTCCTTTTTAAATTTTCTTTTCTTTGAATATCATTTATGTTGTAAAAGACATAGTAATCTTGACTTACAGCAACAGGACGATAGTTTAATTTCAAGTAATTCTCTACTTGTTCATTTGTAAATGCTCTTATTATGTTTGCGTTTTGGTCTTGAAAATCGATTTCCTTGATCCGAAATGTTTCTTCACAATCAAATAATGGAATGATGGTATTTGTTAAATAACCATTATTAAAAGCGAATGCTCCTTCTTTTAATGTAAATGCTTCGTCAATCCAAGGCATTTCTATTGGTACATCTTGATGCACTACTGGTTTATTATTTTGCTTTCTTACAAAATGATAAGGTTTCCCTACTTGCTTTTCCGTAACTACTTTTCGACCATTTTTTAAGTATTCATATAATTCACGAACTGTCATGTTCTTATCTGGAATTTCTTCTTCCTCTAATGTGTCTATTTTTCTCAATTCTTCGGAAAAGCAATGACTCATATCAGCTAGTAAATTATAATAAATTGTATCTTGGTCTGTTAACGGAAGCATATCTTGAACTTTCCTTTGAATTTGTTTTAGACTTTTCCCAATATCTTCTAAGGCTCTTTCCAATTTTGAGCGATGTATCTCTCGATTTGTAATTCTTGGTGCTTCTTGAGTTTTTATTCTTTCAAAAGCAACTATATTCGTTTGTTCAACTGGGGCATTTACCTCTTCGACATTTTCAGAATTTTCTAGTTGGGAATTTATAACAGAAGCTAAATCTTTTGTTTCTGTTTCTTCTGGAGATGTTATAAAATGAAATAGATCCTCTTCTTTCTCACTGTCATTGGACTTTGCATGTATTTCTTCCTCAACTGGTTGTTCCAAACTAGTCTCTTGTGTATTTGTAGAAAGTTCGAAATCATTTGTTTCGTCTTCTGGAGATACAATAAAATGAAATAGATCCTCTTTTTTATTATTTTCATCAGATTTTAATGGGGTAGATGTATCTTCAAATACATCATATTTTTTTTCTGGACTTTCTTCAAATATAAAAGACTCTTTTGGCTCAGAAAGTGTTTCTTCCGTAGTATCTGTATCTCTTCCAAAAATGTAGTCATCAATCATTTCTTCCTTTTTAGGAATCATTGCTTTTTTTAAATTCTCTTTCATATAATTTAAATAATCCTCTTTTGGCTCGCTATCGTAAGCATCTCTGAAAGTTGGAAAAGTCCAGTTTAGTAGTGAATCTGTTGTTTTGGATAATTGTTGGTAAAAGCTATTTAGATGATTTAGAACAACCGTCAATTTATTTATTTGACCTTCTAAGTGTCCATCTAAAACGTTACGGTAATATTCGTTAAATCTAGTAATCGTTTGGATGATTTTCGAATAAGCTTCTAAGTTTTCCGCATCTGTTTTTGATTGCAAAAGAGCTACTATTTTACCAAGCATTTCATAAAATACCCCGTATTCTAAACTCCAATCATCAAAACCAAAGACATCTTTCTTTTCCTCTACGAATGTTTTTATTTCTTTATAATCTTGGATTAATTTTGTTTTATTTTGATCATTCATTTGAAAGTTTTTACAAAACTCAAAAAATAACATATCTTTATTCATGAATTCTTCCATCCTTATCACTTGCCTATTCTATAGAGATTATAGCATAATCTATTGAAAAAAAAAAGAAGAATTCTTTCATTCTTCTACACACATTCTACATAAGTATCTGATAAACAACGAATTGCACAACAGCATGATAGATCTAATGTAAAAAATGAGTTCGTTGCTACATAAGGATTTAAACTTGTTGAATCTGGATTTACATCTAGTACTCGACAAGTACAGCAATTGTTATCTACTTTTTCTACTCGAAATACAGTAGAGGTAGTTCCACCAGCAACAGGATCTTTGCTTGTTGGCATTGCTAAAGCTGTGTTACAGCATCCACAAAGATAAAGTTCAATTGGTCTAGTATTACAAACCAAACAGTTTGGCCCACCACCTAGTACTGGTCTATCGCATGAATCCAAACAGGAATCTGGACATGCATTTTGTTGTAACACTAAGATGACATTTAGTATTTCTGCAATACAACTAGATGAATTACTATTACTCATATATATTCCCCTTTCCTCTATTCTCATTAATAATTTATGTGAAATTTTATTTTTCGTGCATTTTTAAGCGAATTATAGTATAATTTAGTGGAAGGTGATAAGAATGAACGATTGGCTTATTTATGGAATCATTATTTTCGTATTATTGTTTATCTCTTTAATTGTTATTAAATTGATGAAAAAGGATTTTCACTTAGAAGCAAATAAATTATTAGGATATTTAGGTGGCAAAGATAATATTATCAATGCGGAATGTAATTTATCTAGATTTAAAGTGATTTTAAAGGATGTTTCGATTGTGGATAAAGATGGCATTACGAAATTGGGTGCAAAAGGGATTGTTGAGATTGACAATCAACTTAAGATTATCTTTGGTAAAGATGCAAAACAATTAAAAAAATATATTGATGAACTGTTATAAAAAACATACTCTTTTGTTTTTTATCTTTTTTTTATGTCCATAATGTCAGTAATTTTAAATGTCTTTCCATCCATTGTTAATAAGGAATTCCCATTTTTTCCAACTAATGTGGTAAGAATGGTACCATCTTTGGTTGTGATTTCTACTTCACTTTTGTATACAAAACTTCGATCATGGAATATATTATCAATTTCTCTTAATATATTTTTGGAATTTTGATTTGCCATGAATTTGCTATAATAGAAATCTTTGTTGTTTTGAACATTTTTTTCCATAGGACTGGCATAAACTTTTGGTAACTCTTTCAAATTTTTCACCTCTAGTGTATTTTATGTTTAAAATTTTCTTTTATGAGACATAATAAAAATATGAAAAAAGAATCTATTTGGAAATCACTTTTATTTTGGATACCATTTCTTATTTTAATTACAATAAGTCTTTTTCTTATGTATCATTCCAGATTTATTACGGAAGCCTTTCAAGAACATTTTGAAAAACAATGTTTATGGTTTTTTCTTGGATTTCTTCTCTTTAGTTGTGCTATGTTTGTTCCAAGCCAAAAATTGTTTCGTTATAGTTTTCTTTTCTATCTTTTTCATGTGTTCCTTTTAATTTTGGTTCTATTTATTGGGAAAGATACGAATGGGTCAAAAGCTTGGATTGATTTAAAGTATTTTCGTTTTCAACCTAGTGAATTTATGAAATTTGCTTATATGGTATTTTTAGCTCATTTTGTTTCGAAACAAAAGAAAATGAACTTTAAGGGAGAACTGCTATTTTTATTGAAAGTTTTTCTTTGTTTTCTTATACCTTCTGTATTCATTTTCTTAGAACCTGATACCGGAGCAATTTTGTTTTTAGCTATTATTACACTTACTCTCCTATTTGTTTCACCAATTCGAAAACGATGGCTTATCGTACTAGGAATATTCGTTGTAGGTTTGATAGGTACTTTCTTCTATTGTTATTTTTATCAAAAAGATTTTTTGATTTCTATCATTGGCACGAGTGTGTTTTATCGGGTAGATCGGTTATTAAATTTTAGAAGTGGCATGCAAATTGAGAATGCTTTTATTGCCATTGGGAGCGCACCATTTTGGAGATTTTCTTTGACAGAAACAGGCATTTATATTCCAGAAGCACCGACAGATTTTGCTTTTGCATTAACGGCAAATGTTTTTGGAATTGCTGGGATTTTTCTAATTCTTCTTTGCTTTTTGTTCCTAGATTGTTATCTGATATCTTATATAAAAAAACTGAAAAAGAACGAACAAAGGATGTTTGCAACCGCGTTTGTTGTTCTATTTATCGCAAATCAATGGATAAATATTAGTATGAATTTGGGATTGTTTCCTATTATAGGGATTCCTTTGCCTCTTATTAGTTATGGTGGATCTTCCACGATTGTCTTATTTCTTTCTTTTATGCTCTTATTTTCTTTTACAAAAAAGAGAAGAACGAAGTCTTCTGTTTAACGATATGGATAATAAAAACTGTATGAATAATTTCCGTATGGTCCCACTCTCTGAGGTGGCATAGGTTGTGGGGCAACATTGTAGATTGGTCTTGGCCTTGTAAGCCCTACAGCAGCACCTCCAGTTAATGCTCCAACTAAAAAAGGAAAAATAAATTGTCTATCTCCATTCATTTGGTAATTTACTCTCGGATACATAAAATCTACTCCTCTCGTAAATAATTTATGAAAAAAGCGAAAATACAATTATGTTTTCGCCTAACTTTTTTTTGCACTTTTCTTGTTTGATGAAGATTTTTTCTTTCCATTTTTCTTTTGTACTGTTTTCGTACTTTTTTCTGTTTCAGAAGATTCTAATTCCGTTACTACTTCTTTTAGGGTTTCTGTCACATTTTTCTTTACTTCTGTCGCGGCTTTTTCGACGATTGGAGCAGCATACTCCTTAGCATCTTCAATGAGTTCATCACATTTTTCTTCTACAATTGCTATTTTTTCTTTGGCAATTTCTTTTGCTGTATCTTCATCAATCGTAGATAATTCATTTTTTATTTCTGTTACTTTTCGTAAAAAAATAGCTTTTGTTTCTTCTATATCGACATCTTTTATGGTATCAATTAAAGTATTGAATGATTTTTTTAAGTCACTTCTCGTTTCACTACCCTCTTTTGGAGCAAGTAAAATTCCTAACCCAGCACCAATTAAAGCACCTGTAACAAAGGTTCGAAAGCGTCCTTGGCTCATTCTTTTACCTCCTTTTTCTTAGAAGTTTTTTTCTTAGAAGAAAATAAATTCATGATTAATGAAGTAATACCTTCTACTACTTTGTCTGTAATTAAAACAATTTTGTCTGTAGTTGTATCAATAATATGGAAAATTCCATCTAAAGCACGGACTTTATCATTAACGTTATCTACTACTTTCTCTACTTTGTCTAATGTAATTAAGCATTTAATAGCTAATACAATCCCTATAATTAGGATAATAATTAATAAAATATAAATGACGATTGGCAAAAATTCTAGTAAAAAACTCATGTTATTCATCCTCCTTATTTTCATACATAGAATCAATTAAATCAAATAAATCGTTTTCTAATGTATCACTTTCTTTTATTCTTTCTTCTTCTGTTTTTTCTACTTTTTTATCTAATACTTCTAGCTCCGGTACATATACCTCATCTTCTGCTTCTTCTGGTATATCAATCGTATCAAAGGCTGTTTCTTCTAATAATTCATCGATTGTTTTATCTTCAAGTTTCTTTGGAGATTCTTTAGATATCGTATCCATTAAGTTTTTTTCGATATCTTCTTCTAATGTTCCAAAGGCTTTCTTTCTTACATCATCAACATCAATCGTTTTTCTTTCTTCTTTTTTCACTATAATATCTTCTTTTTTATAGTTTTTGTCTAATACACCATAAACTGGAGAAATGACTGGGGAAGGTTGAAATTTATGCTTATTGAAATCTTGATTTTTTGTATCATATGCCCTACCTTTAATCTCAGGAGCTTTTGTTTCTCTTTTTTCCTTTTTGATTTTTGGCTTTTCATAATCAAAAAGGTTGATACTCATATTCTTTGGCTCTTCTTTTTTTGACGATTCATTTAAGCCGTCAAATTCATCATCATCAAATATTGGAAAGTCAAAGGTTTTTTCTGCTTTAAACATATCTCGATCTGTACTGATTGGCAGTTCACCTTCTGATTCTTCGTAAACATTTTTCTTTTTTACTGGTGATTGTTCTTTAATTTCCGTTTTTACTTTTTTTTCTTCTACTGGAACCTCAATTTCTTCTTCTTCAAATAGTACATTTTTTAATTTATTAAATAATCCCATGATTACCCTCCATCTTATTTTCGAATGAAATCTGGATCAACAGTTTCCTCTTCTTCATATTGACCATATTCTTCCAATATTTCTAAATAGCCACTTTCGGTATCAGCACTTTCAAAGATGTTATGTTCTACCTCACTTGATTTTAACGCATTTTCACTCATAAGGCTATTTAAAACTTCATCTTGATATTCAATGGATGTTAAAATTATCATAGCATAAGCTATGGCTTCATTTGCTTCATCCTTATTTACTATCACTTCTATTTTAGCATAATTATACATGATTTCAATAAAATATTGTTCATTTGTTGTATTTTTTATTTCCATATACCCGAATAAATCGTTATTTTTAAGGCCGCTACTATAAACTGCTTCTGGGTTTATTTGATATTCTTTTTGAATCTTATTATAATAGCTCACACGATCTACATATAAATAGTAAATATTATTTTTATAAGCAAATATTTCATTACTTCCTTCATGACTTAAACTACGAATACCGAGTGGTAAATAGTATTTGTAACCAGCACGATAGGTATTTATTATTTTGACATTGGAATTCATCGTTGTTGTAAGAATCGATTCATATGTTTCATTGTTTATATTTGAACATCCTACATTTAACAATAAAATAAAAAGAATTATACCCATTTTCTTTCGCATTTTCATTCTCCTTGACTTCTATAGTATAACAAAAAGAAACGAAAAAAGCTAGCTCATTCGAAATTGAACTTAATCCTTGAATGTCTAATTGAAAAGAAGAAAAAAGTTGTATCAGAACTCGAAGAAATACATTCGCAAAAGAAAAAAAGTCCTCATGAAACTCACTTGAAAGAAGAGAGAAGACTTTTGAACGGGATTCTTTCAAAGATAATACACCAAGTCTTGAAGAAAGATTCGAGATGATAAAAGAACAAAAGATAGTGTGAAAAGTTTTATGGAAAACTATATGAAATTAGAAGATGAAAAATCAACACCAAAGCAAAGAATGAAGGCACAAGAACAAATCAATAAAATATGGAGTTCTACAAAGAAGGAGGGAAAGACAAATGACCGAAGATTTAAAACTTGATTTTGAAGAGTTTACAAAAGCAATAATGTCTCGAAATGTTTATTTTTCATAAAAGACTCGCATTTTTTGCATTTTCAATCAATTTTTGTCCCTCTTTTTTCCCTTTTTTTCGAGTGGAAAACAATTCGTTTTTTTAGTGCCATTTTAAGCAAGTTTTATCATTTGAAGTATAATTCTCCTTGAATAATATTTTTTGTTTGATAGTTGTTTCATACAATGTAAATTTTCGCAAAAAAAGAAGTATTATTATTTGTTTAATACTTCACTATGACTTCCCGTATTCATCAATAAAAGCAATCTTCCTTCTTCATCATATTGATATACTAATAGCCAATCTGGTCTTATATGACATTCAAAACAATTTTTATAGTATTTGTCATCAATCAATTTGTGATTTTTATATTTTGGATTCAATTCTTCTTTTACTACTAATTTATCAATAACTTCTTTTCATTCATCAATGTTTTTTCCTTGTTTTAGAATCTTTTTTAAACTCTTTTTGAATTTTGTAGAATATACTACTTCATATTGATAATTAGTCATCTGATAATAAACTCTCTTTCAAGTCATTCCAATTGTTAAATCTTGGATATTTTTCGGGATTGTTTATCATTTCATTTACTTCTGCTAGTGCTTCCAACATATCTTTACTAGGTGTCGGATTTACAACTTCAAATGGTACTCCATTTCTTTTGACAACTTGTGTTAAAGCCATATTAATAAATGTACTCATATTCAATCCTAGTCCTTTTAAAATTGCCGTTGCTTCGTCCTTTACCTTTGTATCAACATTTATATTTATTGCACTTGTCATATTAGCCATAATATAATCATCTCTCTTTCTGTTTATAATGATATCATAATTTTTCTATTATGCCAAGTTATTTACTACATAATTACTATATATTCGCTACATAATTACTTTATAATAGCATTTTATGCAAGATTTGATATTTTATACATTATAATTTCATAGTAGTTGATGAGGTCTCTTTCTTTTCTTCTTTTGGTTCGAAAGTGTTTCTTATTGGATTAAATTCAAAATCAAGTATTTTCCCATTTTCTCCGAGCCTGTTCTTGTGTATTGTAATTGAAATTTTTCTCGGATTACGATTCATCAATTCTTGTCTTGAAGATAGTTGTTCCTCTTTTTTACTTCCCCTATGCTCCCATTGTGAGAAGTTCATTTGAAGATTATAGTCGCAAGAATATTCAATGTCCGAAGAGTCTCTTCCTGAACTAAATGAAGACATTTGCTTTTCTTGTGCAAAAGGTTCTATTATTCGCAATTAGTAAGAATACAATCGAATTGTTATCAATAGCATACTTCTTGAATGTCCTTTGTATTCTCTTTATAAGTGATTGAGTGTCCTTTCTTTTATTTCCTTGAATAAATTGAAGATAGTCAATGATTACAATCGGGCTTTGTTTTCCTTGTAGTTCGCAAGTATTCTTCAAGTAAG
>CAYQKO010000006.1:0-1333 GCA_964418205.1 uncultured Muribaculaceae bacterium | reverse complement strand
GAGTTTATATTCATTGATTGTCTTTTCTGTAAGTCCTCTATCTTTAAAATGTTTCATTGCTAGTTGTTGATGAAGATATCTGTCTTCTCTTGTTTTGTCTAGGTTTTGAGATAAGTCTTCTTGAAACATTTCTTCTTGTAGTTTGACTTCTTCTGTCTCGCTTTTTTCTTCTGAAAAGCGAATCTCTTCTTTCTTGATTTGTGAAGGTCAATTGAATATCTATCTTTTAGGAATTGAAGTTGCTCTTTTTTTGTTTTTAATCCTTCATCATATTTTACAAAGTCAAAGATATTTGCTTTCTTCCTACAACTTCGACAAAATGCTTTCTTTGAAGTATCTGTTGAATCTCTAAAAAAGAACATTGAGGGATTGTGGTCCGTAATTCGAGTCCAAAAGAAAAACCCATAGAATTCTACGAGTTTTTCCTTACGAACAACCTAAAGCAGTTTTGAAAATTCCAGATACATCATAGGAAGCAATTTTATAGGTATCTAAGTAATCATCATCATCTTCCTCATATTTATGATAAACACCAATAGACAAAGTAGTAGGTATTACAGTACAAAGGCTTTTCTTATCTGAAGTATAAAGGTAATCTAAAGAATCATCGTAATCATTAAAAGCATAAGTATTCTCGGTGAATCCAAAGCCAGAAATCGTGATCTTTAAATTTACAGTAACATCACAAAGGTTTTTCTTACTGCTTACATAAGTACAACTTGGAGAAACGGATCCAGAATACGTAACTGTATCCGCGATTTTAACAGTCTGTCCTCTTTTTTCACCAATAGTAGTACCTCCGTATATATTAACTGAATACTTATGTTTCACAAGTAAGGAGGTTTTGGTAGTTTCTTTAGTAGAAATAGTTAATGTAGATTTACTTCCAGCACTATACATATGTTCTGGAATAGCGGATTCTGAGGAATAAGTATCACAAAAATTATGACTACATTTACACTTAGAGGCAGTGCAACAGCCACCGTTTGCATCCCCAGAGCAATTTGTTTTCATATAGAGCGCTTCATGATAGTTAAACCCAGAAACAGATTGCTTCTCATCTGTTAAGGCCCAAGCGGCTTTAAAATCTCCAAGATCATTTGTGTAATAATGATATGTTAATAAATCTTCAATCGTCGCAGCACAATTGATTGTCACCGTACCATTCGAATAAGTTTGTTTACAAGGTCCCGTAGAAACCGTCACACTGGTAGAAACTGTACTACTTGTATTTCCTGCTTTATCGGTTACTTTTACATATACGGTATGAGATCCATCGGAAACTCCTGTGAATGTATAACTTGTACTGGTACTACTTATCCAAGAACCACTG
>CAYQKO010000005.1:0-24048 GCA_964418205.1 uncultured Muribaculaceae bacterium | reverse complement strand
AGGAGATGAAGTCATTTTCCTTTTTTTCTTTCAAAAAATCGTTCGACAAAAGATGCCAAAATATTCTTATTTTGAGTTTCAAGGGGAGATTGAGAAATGTCTTTAAAATTTATATAATTTAATGTATAATAAAAATACAAAAGTTAGGTGAAAGAATGAAAAAAATTAAAAGTTTATGGGATAGTAATCGTGTTTTATTTGTTTTAACTACTATTCTTATTCTATGCTTTGTTATAATGGCAGCGGTATGTTTTAAGTATTTTTTTGGAAGTGCTTCTTCTAGTTATGGAGATCGATTGGAAAGTATTCAAGATCTTCCATTAGAAGATTCGGATAAAGAAAGTATTATTGCTAAGTTTCAGGAAAGCGATTCGGTGAATGATGTTGCTATACATACTCAAGGCAAGATTATCTATATTCGAGTAACTTTTCAAAATGTTACCGCAGAACGAGCAAAGGAAATAGCTAATCCTACATTGGAAATGATACCAGAAAAGTATTTGGAAAATTATGATATTCATTATACATTGGTTAGTGAAGCTACTGAGACAACTACTGGATTTATTGTCATGGGTGCGAAAAACATTGGGGAAAGTCAAAATCAAATTATTTGGAGTAATGTGATTACAACAGATATTGTTACTACAGGAGAGTAAGATATGAAAAAAAAGAGAAAGAGAATAATAATCATTGCTATTTTGATTGTTTTACTAATTATTTTAGGAATTTTAATTTTGAATCGAGATAGTAATAAACTTTCGTCGAGTGAAAAGCAATGGATTTCGAATAATTCTACTATTATTCAAAATATAAATGTTTTAAATGATTCTAATATTTTTGGAAATTTAGGATCAGGAGTTTTTTATTCTTTTTTAGATGCTTTTCGTGAAGAATATGGCCTACAGTTTAATCTGGTTACGATAACAAATAGTGAGCAGCCATCCAGTTTAGTTTTAGGAGTTTCTGATGAACTTCGTGATGGGGATTTATCTTTTTATACGGATCATTATGTTTTAGTTGCTAAGAAGTCTGAGACAAATATTCAATTGGCTGATTTACAAAATAAAAAGATTGGTGTTTTAAGTTCATCTGAGGCAATCGTTCGTGATTATTTCAGTGACTTTGATGTTTCTATTGTAAGTTATTCTTCTTTTAGTGATTTAAAAAGTGCTTTCAGTGGAGATCAGGTTCATTACATATTAGTACCTAGAATGGAATATATTGATGTTATTTTAGAAAATAATTATTCTATTGTATATCATATGAGTGATTTGAAAAGATATTTTTATTTAGGGGATGAATTAGATAGTACTTTGTTTCATATTATGCAAAAGTATTATCATAAATGGTCTAGTAAGAATTTGGAATCAGCAATATATAAAGAAGAGTTAAGCATTTTTCAAGATTCTTTAGACATTTCATCTGCAGCGATTGATGAGATAAAAAAATCAACGATAGAGTATGCTTTTATTAATAATTTACCTTATGAGGTTTATGGGGATGGAACTTTTGGTGGTATTTTATCGGAATATGTGAATTCTTTTGCACAGTTTTTAAATTTGGATATTGAATATACAAAATATGGTTCACTTAAAAAAATGATGAAGCAATTGAATAATGATGAGATAATACTATATTTTAATTATCATACCTCTATTGCTTTAGGTTCGATAGTAGAAACAAATATTCCACTTTCTTTTGATATTTATGCACATGAATCGAATGATATTGTTATAAATTCTCTTTCTTCTTTGAAAAATCAAGTGATTTATGTAGAAGAAAATTCTTTATTGTATCAAAATTTGGCTAAGATTTCAGGACTGCAATTATTAACTTATGAAAAGGATAAGTTGAATTCTGTTTTAAAAAATAAAGAGAATATGATTGCTTTCGATAGTGAGACAGGAGAGTATTTGAAAAGGACTTCTTTGATAAGCTATACTTCTAGGTATCATGGAGATTTAGGGATGACTTATTCTTTGAAGTCTACTGGTAATGAAACTTTTAATTTGTTGTTAACGAAATATATCAATTATATGGATAATCATACGGCTATTGAAAGGGGTCTTTACAGTGCTTCTGTTACGGAAAAGAAAGGGTCGTTTATTAGTGGACTTGCTAAGTATGCATTGTATACTGTGTTGGTTGTTATTGTTATCTTGATATTTATTTATCGTTCTAGTAAAAAAGTGAGAATGCAAAAAAAGATAAAGAAGGAAGATAAGTTAAAGTTTATTGATCAATTGACGTCTGTTAAAAATAGAAATTATTTGAATGAAAATTTAAGTGCTTGGAATAAAAATACGATTTATCCACAGTGTATCATTATGATTGATTTAAATCGTGTTCAGGAGATTAATGATACGTTAGGTTATGAAGAAGGGGATCGGCAAATTAAAGGAGCTGCCAATAGTTTGATTAAAACACAGTTGGATAATACAGATATTATTCGAACAAATGGAAATGAGTTTGTCATTTATTTGGTTGGTTATAATCAGAAACAAGTTACTAGCTATATTCATAAGCTTACGAAAGAATTTAAAAATTTACCTTATGATTATGGGGTTTGCATTACATATAGTATGATAGAGAGTGATTTGAAATCGATTGAGGACGCTTTGAATGAGTGTGTGGAAGAAATAAAAAAACAAAAGGGAAAAGAAGTTAAATGAAAAGGAAAATAAAAGATTTTTTAAATCGTATGCTTAAAATGTTATCTAGGAATGATATGTTAATTTTACCTGGGCAATTAGCTTTTTTTCTTTTACTGGCTATTGTTCCTATGGTAACTTTAATTATTTATGGTTTGGCTTTGTTTCATGTGTCTATTGATTTTGTTAGCAATTTTTTGATGAAAGCTTTTGGTAGTGAAGTTACTAATTTGATTATTCCAATTATAAATGATATTCAGTTTTCTCCTGAAGTTTTGGTTCCTTTGTTAGTCGCTTTGTATGCAGCAAGTGGAGGTGCAAGTTCCATTATTGTTACTTCCAATCAACTATATAAAGTTGAAAATACACAATTTTTGAAACGAAAAATTAAAGGGTTGATTATGACTATTATATTGGTTTTATTGATTGTATTTTTGCTCGTTGTACCTGTTTTTGGGGATAAGCTTATTGAACTTATTCGTTATGTGAATATGAATGAAACCGTCACGAATGTTATTGCTTTTGTTGTAAATTTGGCAAAAGGACCTATTTCATGGTTACTAATTTTTCTGTTAATTAAAATCATTTATACAATGGCACCTGATGATACGATTCCTAGTAGATGTACGACTAAGGGCTCTTTATTTACTACTTTTGGTTTAGTTATTAGTACGGCTTTTTATTCGTTATATGTAAATAATGTAGCACATTATGATGTGTTGTATGGTGGGTTGTCACATTTTGTAGTTCTGATGATTTGGTTTTATATTATAGCTTATATTATTACAATTGGAATTGCGATGAATGCGACAGATGTTCAGGAATGGAAAAAAAAGGAATAATAAAATACCTAGGATAGTAGATACTAAAGTTATGCACACCAGTGCTATTCGTGCATCTATGGTTTGATCGCGGGATTTAAGAGAATACGGATTCAAAAGTAGTACTGAGAGGAAGTTCGCTTCCTTTTTTTTTACTTTTATGCTAGAATGAAAACGAAAGAAAAGGAATGTTTATGAAAAAAATATGTATGGTTGTTTTAGATGGTTTTGGATATAGTGATAATAAACTTGGCAATGCTGTGATGATGGCTCCACCAAATAATTTTTTGGAGTTGTGGAAAAAATATCCTCATAGTCTATTAAAGGCGAGTGAAGAAGCTGTTGGGTTGGAACATGGAGTTTTTGGAAATAGTGAAGTTGGACATATGACGATTGGGGCTGGTCATAAGATATTACAATCAAATGAAATGATTTTAAATTTTTTAAGTAGGAATTATTTGGAAAATCCAGTTTTTGATGAGATTTTGACAAAAGCCAAAGAAACGCAGAAAAATATTCATTTAATAGGTTTGCTTAGTGATGGTAAGGTACATTCTAATATAAATCATTTGTTGAAATTGTTGGAAATATTTCAAAAGGAAGAAATTTCAAATGTTTTTATTCATGTGATAAGTGACGGAAGGGATACAGATGTTCATTCTTTGTATACTTATATTTCCAAGTTGGAAGATAAAATGAAGGAAACTGGTGTTGGAAAAATCGCTTCTCTTTGTGGTCGTTATTATGCGATGGATCGTGATAAGAATTGGGAAAGAACGAAAAAGTTTTATGATTTAATCGTGGATGGAAAAGGTTTTTCTGCAGAGAGTATACCTCAGATGATTCAGAAGTGCTATGAGAAAGATATTACAGATGAGTTTTTGCCTCCTATTAAAACAAAGGATTTTAAAGCAATTGCTGAGGATGATATTGTTTTGTGGATGAACTATCGTACCGATAGAGCAAAACAAATTATGGGTGCTTTATCTATTCCTAGTTTTGAAGATTTTCCTGTGAAACAAAACTTGAAAGTGAATACATATTCTTTTTTGCCTATTGACCATAAAATGAAAGCTAAAAATATTTTAGAACGTGAAAAGATTACGAATCCATTAGGTGTTTATTTTGCTGAACTTGGGCTTACACAAGCAAGAGTTGCTGAGACGGAAAAATATGCACACGTTACTTATTTTTTTGATGGAGAAAGTAACAGTAGTTTGGAGGGGTGTCAAAAGTTTTTAATCCCGTCTCCTAAAGTAGCAACCTATGATTTAAAGCCTGAGATGAGTGCGGTTGAAGTCACGAAAAAAGTAGTTAGTTGTATGGATACGGATTATGATTTTATTTTAGTGAATTATGCCAATCCTGATATGGTAGGACATACTGGAAATTTAGATGCAACGGTGAAAGCATGTGTAACGGTTGATTTATGCTTGAAATTGTTAGCAGAGAAAGCAGAAGAAAATTTTTATACTTTAGTTATTTTAGCGGATCATGGGAATGCGGATCAAATGTTAGATGAAAAGGGAAATCCAGTTACTACTCATACCACTAGTTTAGTACCGTTTATTATTACGGATGAAAAGGTTTCTTTAGAAGAAAATGGAGATTTAACCAACGTTGCGCCTACGGTGTTAGATTATATGGAAATTGCTGTTCCAAAGGAAATGAAAAATACGAAAAGTTTAATGAAAGGTAAGAAGAATTGATGACTAGTGAGATGTTTTTTCAAGGCTTAGAAATTGATTTGCATAAGAATGCTAGGATAGGTTGTGAGTTAAGTATTACTGGTATTACTAAAAACAATCTATCCATGATTTGGTTTCGTGTAGATTCTTTTGAAAAGATTGTTGGCGTGCAAAATATATCTTCTACTTTTTTGGAAATGTATCCTTGTCTTTTGGAAGAACTGCAGAATGGGTATCTTTGTTTGAGTTATCAACCCGATACAGGAAGTTTTTTTGGAACGGTTGTTTTTGCGAAAAGTCCTGGGGATGAAAAGGGAGTAGTAAAGGCTTGTGGGGAAAGTAGTCATTTATTCTCTTTACTTCAATTTTTGGAAGAGAGTTTAAAGTTACAAGTTCAAATACGGAAATTGTTTTTATGAAATAGTTTAAATAATGATAAGGTTTTGATGAAGGAGTTTTAAAATATGTATATGGAAAAAACAGGACAATTTATAAAGTATTTGCGTGAAGAAAAAAAACTTAGTCAGGAACAACTTGCCGATCTTCTTAATTGTGATAGAACAAAGGTTAATAAAATTGAAAATGGAAAAAGATTTCCGAGTGTTGATGATTTGATTTTGTTAAGTCAAATTTTTGAAATTAGTATAGAAGAGTTGGTGGCTGGAGAATTTGAAAAAAAATCAAATAAAAAGCAGATTGATTTTACATTTTGGGAGTATTTAAAATTTCAGAATACAAAATTAAAAAAAATGAAATTAATTATTATTATAACATTATTCGTTTTATTTTTTATTTTATGTGTTTTTTCAATTTTATATTTTTGTCAAAATTATCGAAGCGTTAAAGTTTATAAATTTTCAGGTAGCTCAGAAAATTATGAAATAAGTGATGGCTTACTAGTTCTTTCTAAAAAACAGATTTATATTTATACTGGAAAAATAACACCCTATTTTAGTGATATCATTTTATATAGTAAAGATAATAATGAGAAAAGAATATTGTATAGTGGGGAATCTGAAGTACTTCTTAATGATTTTTATGGCTATAATGCAATAATCAACTACAAAGATTTCGAAAGCATAAAAGAAAAAATTTATATAAATGTTGATAATCAAGAAATTAAATTAAATTTTGTCGAAGAATTTATTAATGATAGTTTCGTCTACTTTGAAAATGTTGATATTGGAAATAATAATAGTAATAATATGTCTTTAAAGATTCCTGATAAAATTCAAAGTGAGTTTGATTGTTATGATAATACATGTACACTTAATACAAATGGTATGCAATTAATTTACGCCGATGGATTTTTAAGTGGACATAAAGATAAAAAAATTTATACGTATGATATCTATAACAAAAAATTTCAATATTCTGAACTTACTGATGAAGGAACCGTTTCTTTTGAGTATTCTGATAATGATATTATTTGTATTACTGGAAACTGCGAATCAGCTAAGTCTATTTATGAAACATTTAAAAAATTATACATTGATAAATATTTATTTCCTATATAATGAAAAATATAAGTGATGGCAGATTCTGTAATGAGACAGTACAAGCTCGTTACAGAATTTTTTTGAATGTGCCAAATTGTCACTAGTAATTTTCCTTCTAGAGTTTTATATTTGCTTAGAGAAGGGAGGACAAATAATGAGGTATTCAAAACAGTTCCATATTATATTATTTGCATTGTTTGGTTTCATTTTAAGTAGTGTAGTTACAGTAAATGCTGAAACTATATTTTATACTAATTCTAACGGCGTTTACCTAACAAAAAAAGAATACGATTTTTATTCTGAAATGTTCTGGGATGGTTATCAGGACAGTGTAACTTTAGAAAATTACACTTATTTAAAAACGAATGGGTATTTTAATAATGAAATAGAGAAAAAAGTTGTTACTAATTATTCATTACTTCGTGGTTCTAGTGTTACAAGTAATTTAAGAACTTTGGTTATTAGTAAAAGTTGTTCTACCAATTGTTTTTTGGTACTCAATGTATCTTGGATAGGTACACCTTTTGTTCACAGTTATGACGTTTTAGGTATTAGAACTTCTGATGTTTCTGTGAATCAAATAGGAAGTGCTATCGTAAGCGGCGATGAATATAGTAAATCTTATAGCAATGCTCAAAGTTTCAGCAATGGATTTGGATATTCGGTTTTATTACCTAATGTTGATAATTTAAAACTGATAGTTTCTTTTGAAACAACAACTGGTGGTCGTATATATGGAAGTTACCAACATGCTAAAAGTAATACAACGGAAAATGTAAGCAAACAATATACGCTTGGTGTAGGTGGGTATGGGAATGTATTTAACTTTATTGGAAATGCCATAAATATTTATGATAATGCCCCTGGTGTAGATATAGAAGTTTAATATGATATTAAATCTAGTTATAGATTTGATATGAATGAGTTTTAGAAGGGAGGTAAAACATGAAAAAGAAATTATTATTCGGCTTATTGTTAGTTATTTGTGGCGTCACATTATCAAGTGCATTGTCATCTTGGACAGATGCTTACACTTATGCACTTGATAGTATGAATTGGAAAACTACAACAACTTCTGGAGTGTTAATGGGACAAGATAAATCAACTAATGCTGATTATTATGACGTTAATACTGTAGCAAGAACATCTTTAGGTGGCGAAGTAAAATTTAGATTAGTAAATTCAGAAAATTCACCTCGTTCAGATGAGATAGTTACAACTAGTGTTGGTATGTATAAGCGTGGATACGGTAATACTGGTGTTATAGGACATGCTCTTTATGGCTCTGTATGCCCAGGATATGGTTCATCAGGAACTATAAAACTACAAATGAGAGTTTACTAAGAATATAAGGCACATCTAAAAAATGGTGTGCCTAATATTTATTGGAGGTTTTATGTGGAAAGAAGAATATAAAAGATTGTTTCTAAATTTTAAAACAATTATTATAATAGGCGTATTAGTTATTTTAGGGTGTATGAGTTTTTATTATTCATGGCAATTTAGAGCAGGCTTTTTGGAGATGAAAGCGAGTTTGCCCGCAGATGTTGATTCAGTAAATTTGAATATTTTTCTTGATTATTATAAAGGGTTAAAATTTAATATAAATTTTTTCCTGACATCAGATTACATTCAATTTTATTTAATCGTTCTCCTTTTGTTTACTGGGATATTTTTATCTGGAGAATTGCATAAATTGATTAATACTGGACAAGAAAATTTCATCTTAAGTAGATTACAATATAAAAAGCATATAAAAAATTTAATGATTGCTCAAAGCATGTATATTGCTTCAATTGTTTTTATATCTGCATTGATTATTGTTTTAATTGGATATATTTTAGGTGGATTTGGGGGTGATGCCATCCCAATTGGTTTATATCTAATTACAAACAGGATTGGTTTATTATTAATATTGGCACAAATGATTGTCATTTTACTTTATGTAATATTGGCAAATGCTATTAGTTTATTTTCTAATATTTTTGTGAAAGATAAGTTAGTTATTCAATGTTTTCCATTCATATTATTTTATCTGGTTCCATCTGTAATAGTTCCAAACATCTGTAATTTCTTTGGCATAGATTATTTTTTAATTCACTATTTTTTACCGTCTACTATGTTACTAGGTATTGACAATATATTACAGTCTGATGCTTATTTTACATTGATTAAATTCTATTTATTACCAATTCTTTTGTATTTTTTGGCGTTTATTGTAATATACTTTTGGAATAGAACTAAATTAGGAAAAAATACTTTATGAAAAAGAAGAATATAGTGCTGATTGCGATTTACATCTTTTTAAATTTATTATATTATGTTCATGATGCCAATGTGTCTGGAATTAGTAATTCAAATCAATTTATTATTTTTTATATTGATTCATTTAATGGCTTTTTATATACAACTACAATACTAATATTTCCTGAATTACTTTTTTCTCAAATAGATTATAAAATTCCAGAAATTAATATCAGAATAAAATCAAAAAAATTTGAATATATTTGGACCCAAAATATAATAATAATTATAATTAGTGAACTATATATAATTAGTTGTTGTTTTCTTCTTTCTAAATTATATAAGTTTGAAATTTCTAATTTGATAAATTTTCCGTTTATTTTAAGATTATTTGTGTTTATTTTATTTTGCTTTATTATTAGAGAATTGTTTTATTTGTTTTTTAGAAAAAGAACATTGAGTACTGTTATTTTGGTAATACACAATTTTATTTTTTTAGCATTAATGTATTCGTATAATTATTACCTTTTAAATAATCAATTGCTAATGGAAGACTTATTACAAATACTAATAATATATGAAACTATAATTTGTATTTTTGGTTTAATATATCTCAATTATAAAATTGAAAAAAAGGAATATTTGAATGAAAAAAAGTATATTTAGATTTTGCATATTTAGTTTAATTTATTTATCTATTTTAGGTATAAATAATAAATATCCACCGTTTTATGCAATGGAAAAAACATTAATTCCATTAGAAAATGGAACTGTTATTTTTATTTATTTGATATTAAATTATGCCATTACTTTAATATTCATGTTGGATATAATAAAAATATTAGATGACTTACTTTATATGTATCCTTATATAATAAGTAGAAGTTCAACTCAAAAAATAAGTATTTATTATTTCAAGAAAATTTTTCATGTTATGATGTCTTTTTTCTTAGTTAAAATATTAGCGGATTTCGTTTGGGGAAATGTAGATGGTTATAGGAATATAGATAAGTTTTCTACACTTTCTATATCTACGTTTTTCACTTTAATTATTTGGGCACTATTTACTGAAATCTTATTTTTGAAAATACAGAATCAAAAAAAAGTATTGTTTTTAACCACAACAATAATATTTTTTTTAGAGTATCTCTCTATGAAAATTGGAATATTTTCAATCTTTACGATTGGTAGTATCAATTTTTATGAACATTTTTGGGTTATCATTTTCTTAAAGATATCTTTGGTTATTGTATTAATTTGTGTCATTATGAATCTATTTAAAAAAGTGGAAGTGTTAGGAGGAGATAAATATGATTGAAATAAAAAATGCAACTAAAATAATAAATAAGAAAACTGTTCTTGATAACATTAATGTAAGATTTTCTAAATCAGAGTTAATACTATTAAAAGGACATAATGGAAGCGGAAAAACTATGCTATTAAGGCTTATAGCGGGTTTTATAAATCCTACAACTGGCGTGGTTAAAAGAACAGAACCTTTGAAATTTGGAGTTATTATAGAAAATCCTGCATTTTTCTTACAAGAAACAGCATTTTTTAATTTAAAATATTTGGCTAATATTAATAAAGAAATTGATGATGCTGTCATAGATGAATGGTTAAAAGAATTAGATTTATATGAATTTAGAAATAATAAAGTTAAAACATTTTCTTTAGGAATGAAACAAAGATTGGCATTATGTCAAGCATTTATGGAAAATCCAGATATTTTACTTTTGGATGAACCTTTTAATGCTATAGATGAAGATAGTTATAAAAAAATAATTGAATTAATCAAAAAATTAAAAAAAGAGGGAAAACTAATTATTATTGCCTCACATGGAGACGTTCCTTCTTTAATATTTGATAGAATAATTAAAATGAAAAATGGAAAAATTGTTTGAAATTGCAAATAAAAATTCATGTAAGTAAGTGTGTCCTAAATAAATTCTTTAGATATTTCGGCAAGGCTAATCTTTTCATTCGATTTATTAGACAACAAACAAAGACAGAAAATAAAAAAACGGGTGTAGAATTATTTGCTGGAGTTGGTGAATTTCCATCTCAAGATTATTCGGTCGCCCAAACTTTATCAAATAGGAAAGGTATTGAAGTAAAATGGGAATGCTTTCGTTGTTTGTGTAATTGAAAATATAATTGATAAGGAAAATTAAAGGAATGGATTCTCATTTATTCAGGGTGGGGAGTAAGTTTTTCTTGTGAAAACTATGTATAGTGCATAGTTTTTTTGTGTATTTATTGATATAATATTTAGGAGGTTTGATGGACATGATAGATATGACAAATTTGAATGATTTACAAAGAGAAGCAGTGGAACATAGAGATGGTCCTTGTTTGGTTATCGCTGGTGCTGGTTCTGGAAAAACAAAAGTTTTAACTACGAGAATAGCTCATTTGATTTTAGAGGGAGTTCCTTCTTATCAGATTTTGGCTATTACGTTTACAAATAAAGCAGCAAAGGAAATGAAAGAAAGAATTGAAAAAATGGTACCTGATTCGGAGGCTTTTGTAGGAACATTCCATTCGTTTGGAATGCGTATTATAAGAGAAAATGTTAGTCATTTAGGGATGAGCCGTAATTTTACTATTTTAGATACGGATGATGTGAATAGTTTAATAAGAAAAATATTAAAGGAAAAGGGGTATGATTCAAAAGAAGTTTCTCCTTATTTTGTACGAAGTAAAATTAGTTTTATTAAGAATGAAATGCTTACAAATGCAGAAGTGGAAAAGTATTTTCAAGATGATTTGGAAAAAATAGCTTATGAAGTATATTTGGAATATAATTTGAAACTTAAAAAAAATAATTCTGTTGATTTTGATGATTTACTACGGTTACCAGTTTTATTGTTTCAAGAGCATCCTGATATATTAGAGATGTATCAAAATCGTTATCGCTATATATTAATAGATGAATATCAAGATACGAATGCGGTGCAATATAAACTTGTGAAGTTATTAGCAAGCAAGAGAAAGAATTTGTTTGTAGTGGGGGATCCGGATCAATCGATTTATCAATTTCGTGGAGCAAATTATAAAAATATTTTGAATTTTGAAAAAGATTATCCAGATACGAAAGTTGTTTCTTTGGAAGATAATTATCGTAGTACGAAAATGATTTTGGACGCTGCGAACTCTGTGATACGAAATAATCACGAAAGAAAAGAAAAGAATCTGTGTAGTCATCATGGGGAAGGTATTAAGATTAAGTATATGCGAACTTTGGATGAAAAAGAAGAAGGACGTAGTATTATTAAAGAGGTGAATTCTTTGTTGGAACAAGGATATTCTAAGAAAGATATCGCAGTATTTTATCGTACGAATGCTCAGTCAAGGGCCATAGAGGAACAGTTTTTGAAGGCGAATATTCCTTATAAAGTGGTTGGAAGTTATTATTTTTATTCAAGAAAGGAAATTAAGGATTTGATTTGCTATTTAAAGTTAATTTTAAATCCAAATGATGATATTAGTTTAAGAAGAGTGATTAATACTCCAAAAAGAGGTATTGGTACTATTCGTGTAGAAAAGTTAGAGACTGCGAGTAATTTTCATGGTGTGAGTATGTTTGAAGAAATTCAAACGGGAAAAGAATTGGATTTTAAAAATTTGATTTTAGAGTTAAGGGAAGATGCTAAATCGATGAGTTTGACTGATTTCGTTGATGATGTGTTAGAAAAGTCTGGCATGAAAAGGGAACTGGAAAGTTCGGAAAGTTTAGAAAATGAGTTACGTTTAGATAATTTAATGGAGTTTAAGAGTATTACGGCTACTTTTGAAGAACAGACTGGAAGTGTTGATTTAGGGGATTTTCTGGATGATATTAGTTTGATTGCAGATATTTCAGAACATCAAACGAATGAAGATGTTGTAACTTTGATGACTTTGCATAGTGCAAAAGGGCTTGAGTTTCCAATTGTATTTTTAACTGGTATGGAAGAAGGCATTTTTCCTCATCAAAATAGTTTTGAAGAGGAGGATGGTTTAGAAGAAGAAAGACGTTTATGCTATGTTGGTATTACAAGGGCTAAGGAAAGGCTTTATTTGTTGAATGCTCGAAGTAGAATGCTTTATGGTCATATCATTCGTAATATGCCAAGTAGGTTTATTGACGAAATGGATGAAAAATTAATTGAAAATAGTGTAAGTGAAAATAAGGTGATAAAGAAAGAAGAAATGTATCAAACTACTGATGTAGAGTATCATGTTGGTGATGTTGTAATGCATACAATGTTTGGAAAAGGTGTCGTTGTAGGTGTTGATAAGTCTCTAGTAACTATTGCTTTTTCAAAACAGTATGGTATTCGTAAATTGATGAAAAATCACAAGAGTATTCGAAAGATTGGTTGATATGAAATAGAAAGTTGTAAGGTGAGTTTATGCATACTGGTTTTGTAGATGCAGGAAATATTACGAAAATTTATAGACATCAAGGAAAGTTTTATTGTTCTATTTATACTTTGTATCAAGGGAAAGAAGTATTAGTTTGTCCTTCTTTAGAGTCTTCGGCTATTGCTTTAGAACAGTATCCAGCTATTCGAGATTTGATTACGGATAAAGTTTCTTTTTGTTTTCGTAAGTCTATGAAAAGTGGTTTTTTGAGAGTGTATTTTGAAGAAGCGATGATTCAAGATGGGAGATTCATTCATAAAGAGTTGTTTTCTTGTAAAAATGAAGATTTTTTGGAGGCTTTAAATGAAATGAATTGTATTGTTGAAAGTTTTATGGAAAGAAGGAAAATCTAAATGAAAGATTTGACATGCGTTGTGATGGCTGCAGGTATGGGGAGTCGGTTTGGTGGTTTAAAACAGATTACGCCAATTGATGATGATGGGAATTTTATTATTGATTATTCTGTTTTTGATGCGATAAAAGCTGGATTCAATAAAGTTGTATTTGTTATAAAAAGAGAACATTTAAAAGATTTTGAAGAGACGATTGGAAATCGGTTGAAAGATAAAATTAGGGTAGAATATGCTTTTCAAGATATTTTGGATATTCCAATAAAAATGGATTTGCATGGTAGAGAAAAGCCTTGGGGAACGGTGCAAGCTATTTTGTGTGCAACACCTTATGTCAGGGGTTCTTTTGTAGTGATTAATGCAGATGATTTTTATGGGTCAAATTCTTTTCAAGAAGCCTCTAAATTTTTACAAGAAGATTATGAACCATATACATATGCTAATATAAGTTATCCGTATGGAAAGACTTGTAGTGATTATGGTGCAGTGAAACGAGGAGTGTTGTCTTTGGATAAGGAACATATAGTATCTATTATCGAAAGTAGTATTGAGAAGAAGGATGGCTTTATTCTTGCGACTCCTTTGAATGGTAGTGAACCTTTTCAAATTTCAAATGATACGCCTGTTTCGATGAATTTCTTTGCTTTTCAAGAAGATGTTTTTGAAATATTGGAAGATTATTGGAATGCATTTTTTCATCAAGAGGTGGATATGATTCGAACAAAGGAAGCTTTGTTGCCTGAATGTTTGGAAGATGGTTTGAAAAAGAAAAAAATTAGTCTTTTGTTTCGACCAACCGATAGTTTATGGCTTGGTATGACGTATCAAAGTGATTTAGAGATTGTGAAAGCAAAAGTTTTAGAGTTAAAGAATAGAGGAGAATATCCGAAAAGTTTATGGAGATGATATAAATGGATTCAAAGAATAGAATGTTAGAGTTAACGAAAATATTAGAGGAAGCAAATTATAATTATTATGTTTTAGATAATCCGACAATTACGGATCAAGAGTTTGATAAGTATTTAAGAGAGCTGGAAGTTTTAGAAGAAAAGTATCCAGAGTATGCTTCTAAGAATTCACCAACGAAAAGAGTTGGGGGAGAGGTCATTGATAAGTTTAAGAAGTTGAAGCATCAAATTCCTATGCTTTCTTTGCCTGATGTTTTTAGTGAAGAGGAAATAAGAGCTTTTGATGAGAGAATTCGTAAGAGTGGTTTTACACCAGAGTATGTGTGTGAGTTAAAGATAGATGGTCTTTCGGTGTCTTTGCATTATGATGATGGAGTTTTTGTGACAGGAGCGACGAGAGGCGATGGAGTAACTGGTGAGGATATCACTCATAATGTACGAACGATAAAGACGGTTCCTATGAAGTTAAAAGAGGACGTGACGATTGAGGTTCGAGGAGAGATTTATATGGGAAAAGAAACACTTGCTCAATTGAACTTGGAACGAGAAAGTTTGAATCTTCCAAAACTTCAAAATTGTCGTAATGCAGCGGCGGGTTCTATAAGGCAATTCGATTCTAAAGTTGCGGCGAAGAGAAACTTGAATACATGGATTTATCATTTACCTAATCCTATGGATTATGGTATTAAAACACATTATGAAGCATTAGAGTTTATGAAAGGTTTGGGATTTAAAACAAATCCCGCGAATCGTTTGGTAAAAAATATTGATGAGATCATGGAATTTATTCATGAGTATCAAGAGAAGAGAGATTCGTTATCCTATGATATTGATGGTGTTGTGATTAAGGTGAATGATTTATCGATGCAAAGTGCGTTGGGATTTACTTCGAAATATCCTAGGTGGGCAGTGGCTTATAAGTTTCCAGCTACAGAGGTTTTGACGAAATTAACGGATATTGTTTTTACGGTAGGTAGAACTGGTAGAATTACTCCTAATGCTGTTTTAGAGCCTGTTATTGTAATGGGATCCACTGTGAAAAGAGCAACGTTACATAATGGGGATTATATTGTGGAAAAAGGATTAAAAATTGGTGATACGGTTTCGATAAGAAAAGCTGGTGATGTAATTCCTGAGGTAGTAGAAGCCAAGTTAGAACGACGAACGGGTGCAGAAAAAGATTTTGAAATGATTTTGAATTGTCCTATTTGTGGCAGTGAACTTAAAAAGAAACCAAATCAAGTGGATCATTATTGTTTGAATCCTCTTTGTCCTGCTAGACATATTGAAGGACTTATTCATTTTGTGTCTCGTCATGCGATGAATATTGATGGATTAGGGGAATGCATCATGGAAGATTTCTTTAATCTAGGTTTTATTAAAACGATACCGGATATTTATCATTTGGATCGACATAAGAAAGATTTAGTAGAGCTTGAAGGATATGGACATAAAAGCGTAGAAAACTTATTAGAAGCGATTGAGATGAGTAAACACAACAGTTTGGAAAGATTACTTTTTGGTCTTGGTATTGCTGGTATTGGAGATAAGACCGCATTACTTTTGGCAAGAACTTATAAAGATTTGGATACGATTGCTTCTAAGACTAAGGAAGAGTTACAACTAATGAAAGATATTGGACCTATCTTAGCAGGGAACATTGAAACTTATTTTCAAAATGTTGATAACCAAGAACTTATCCACCAATTAAAAGAGTTGGGACTTAATATGAAGTTTTTAGGAGAGGAATTAAAGTCTAATGATTTGATTTCAGATAAAAGATTTGTTGTAACGGGAACTATTTCTTTTATGGGAAGAGATGAAATTGAAAATATTTTGGCTAATTATGGAGGACATCCTTCTAGTAGTGTTTCTTCTAAAACGGATGTTGTTATTGTTGGGGAAAAAGCGGGAAGTAAGGAAACGAAAGCTCGAGAACTTGGCATTACGATTTGGGATGAAGAACAACTATATAATGTTTTTAAGGATTTAGGTGAAGTTTAGAAGCTACGGTTATAACCGTAAGATTTAAAAATAGTGATATTTTATGTTAACCTTTTATTAAGGTGATTGGTAATGTATAAAAGAGAACATTATTTAAATATTTTAAGAGATTATAAGGATATTAATTTGATAAAAGTTATTACAGGAGTTCGTAGATGTGGAAAGAGTACTTTATTGTTGCAATTCAAAGATTATTTATTAGAGAGTAAGATTTCTGAAGAAAATATTATTTATATGAATTTTGAAAGCTCTGAATGGTTTCATATAGTAGATTATTTCGATTTAACCAAATATATTAAGGAAAAATATACGAAAAATAAGTTGTACATTTTATTAGATGAAATTCAGAATGTTTTTCAATGGGAGAAAGCTGTTAATGCTTTGTTGGTAGATATTGATTGTGATATTTATGTGACTGGTTCTAATGCGTATATGTTATCTAGTGAACTTACTACTTTGCTTGCTGGGCGGGTGTTGACATTAAAGTTATATCCTCTTTCTTTTAGAGAATATAATGAGATGAATCGAGATAATAGCTTAGATATAAATTATAGTAAGTATATTCAGTTTGGTGGTATGCCTTTGATAAGTAATTTGCCTAATGAAGAAGTTGTACTTTCTTATTTACGAGATATTAAAGATGTTGTTTTAAAAAATGATGTGATTGCTCGTAATAAAATAAAAGATGTGGCTTTGTTAGATAAACTTTTGGCTTACGTGGCTTCTACTGTTGGCAATTTAACAACAGTAAATCATATTCATAGTATATTAAATCAAAATGGTTCAAATACTCATAATGAAACTACTGAAAATTATTTGAAAACGCTTGAAAATGCATATGTTATTTATAGAGCTGCTAGGTATTCTTTGGATGGAAAAGAATTTTTGAAAACACAAGGTAAATATTATTTTGTTGATAATGGAATTCGGAATATTATTCAGGGGTTTCATCAATTTGATAGTGGTTCTTCTTTTGAAAACGTTGTTTATATGGAGCTTTTAAGACGAGGGTATGAAGTTTATGTTGGAAAATATAAAGAACTTGAAATAGATTTTGTGGCTCGAAAATTAGATGATATCAAGTATTATCAAGTTTGTCGTAGTTTAGATGATGAAAAGGTTTTAGAAAGAGAGAAAAAGGCTTTATTAGCTGTAAAAGATAATTATCCTAAATATATTTTGACAAATGATTCCTGGGAAGAAAGTATTTTGGATGGTATCACTATTAAGAGTATCTGCTCTTTTTTGTTAGATGATTAGATGCTTATTCTCAAATTTTTGGAAAAGCAAAAGTGGGTTTGTTTTTTTTTAAGGTAGGAAAAACAATAATAGTATTATATTGCAAATTCTAGGTGAAGAAAAATGCCGTAAACGGCAAAAATCTTCAATAAAATATTGACTTAAACTTTAAATGACAATATAATTGAATTGAAGAAAAATGCCGTAAACGGCAAAAATCTTCAACGGAGGAAAAAATGAAAAAAATTGAAAGAGACGTATATTTAAATAAATTAATTCATAGACGGGATAATGGATTAATTAAGATAATAACTGGCATCCGAAGATGTGGAAAATCCTACTTATTAGACCCATTATTTATTGATTATTTAAAGTCTGTTGGAGTAAAAGAAGATCATATTATTAAGTTAGAATTAGATAGAGAAAAAAATAAGAAGTATTTAGATTCCAAATTATTAGATGAATATATTCGTTCTAATATTACGGACTCTGATATGTATTATGTTATACTTGATGAAATTCAACTTGTCGATGGTTTTGAATATGTTTTAAATGGACTAGTATATGAAAAAAATATAGATGTTTATGTAACTGGAAGTAATTCAAAGTTTTTATCATCGGATATAATTACTGAATTTAGAGGTAGGGGAGATCAAGTTAGAGTTTATCCATTTTCCTTTTCAGAATTTCTTAAGGCATATGATGGTGATAAATATGAGGCTTGGAGTGAATATGTTACTTATGGTGGCTTACCTTTAATATTATCCAAAAAGACGGATGAAGAAAAGTCACAGTATTTGAAAGAACTTTTTGAACAAACTTATATAAAAGATATTATTGAAAGAAATGGTGTTCAAAGGGTTGATGTTTTAGATGCAATTATAAATATGTTAGCATCTGCAGTTGGTTCTTTAACTAATCCTCAAAAAATATATGATACTTTTAAAAGTAATGGAGAGAAGGAATTGTCGTTAAATACTGTTAATTCATATATTAAGAATGTTGAAGATTCCTTTATTGTTAATAAAGCAAATAGGTATGACATAAAGGGGAAAAAATATATACAAACTCCTCAAAAATATTATTTTACTGATATAGGACTTCGTAATGCAAGATTAAATTTTAGACAGCAAGAAGAAAATCACTTGATGGAAAATATTATTTATAATGAATTATTAGTAAGAGGATATAATGTTGATGTTGGGGTAGTAGAAATTAGAGATAATGATAGTAGAAAGCAACTAGAGGTTGATTTTGTTTGTAATTTAGGCAGTAAAAGATATTATATACAATCCGCTTTAAGCTTAGATACTCCTGAAAAAACAATTCAAGAATCAAAATCTTTAATCCATATTGGTGATAACTTTAAAAAAATAATTGTTGTAAAAGATAATATAAAATTATGGAGAAATGATGCTGGGATTGTGATAATGGGTATTCAAGAATTTTTGTTAAATGAAAATAGTTTGGATTTATAAATGGGTTAATGTAGAAATGCACTAACCTGTTTTTTTATGCTCTGTATTTTTGAAAGGATGGCGTTTTGGAATGTTATTCATGTTTTAGGATACTGAAAAGTAGGATTTTCATCCTACTCTAATTTATAGTTTACCCTCGAATTTTCGCAAAAATCAAGTTAATTTACCCTCGAATTTTCGCAAAAAATAAGCTAATTTACCCTCGAATTTTTGAAAAAATGTTGATTTTATTGTTGCTTTGCGGTATGTCTTTTTTTGAGATGATTTGATGCAAAGGTTGTTTTATCAAATTTTCCTACTTTTCAAAAAGTTCACTGTGACTACCAGTATTTATCATATAAAGTATTAATTTATTATCGTCATAAAAAGCCAATCGCTTTTTCTACTACCTAAAGGACATTCTCAATATTCGCCGTCTTTATCATAATTAATTTATGATTGTTATAAGTGACATCTAGCTCTTCTTTGTGTGCTAACCTATCGATAACATTCAATAGAATATCAATATCTTTATTCAGTTTAGTTATCTTTTTAAAAGATTTTTTGGAGTATACGACGTTATATTTATAATCATTCATCAGATAATAACGCTCTTTTTAGATCTTCACTATTATTATATTGAGGGTATTTATCTGGGCTATTTCTCATTTTTTCCATTTCTGCAAATGCTTCACATAATTCTTTACTAGGTGTAGGGTTTACTACATCAGTCAAACAAAATATTGCATTTTCATTAATCGTAACTCAAAAAAATGTATCAAATTCTAAAATTAACACATAGTATAAGAAAATCGTAAATATTTTAAAAGAACAAGATTTGAAGTTAAAAGTGCATGAGGAACTTGACAAAACTTTGAAGTGAGAGTATATTCTTTTTAGAAAACACGAGGAAAGCTATAGTAGTTATAAGGTGTTCTTTTTAGAGAGATGAGGGTTGGTGTAACTCATTAAGAAGTCTATAATGAATAAAAGAGTGGGAGTGTCATCGTAGTTCTGCGTTAAAGAAAGAAAGTGCATGTTTATACATGAATTAAGGTGGTACCGCGGATTTTTAACAGTTCATTCGTCCTTTAGTGGATGTTTTAACTGTTTTTTTCATTAGAAAGGTGAATGATATGAGAGAATTTACAGAACAAGAAATGGTAAGAAGAGAGAAGTTACATAATATTAAAAATCCTTATCCGGAAAGATTTGAAATTAATACGGAAATTTGTGATGCTAGACAATTAGCTGATGAAACAACTGGCGTAAGAGTTGCTGGTCGTATTGTTTTGATGCGTAAGATGGGAAAAATGAGTTTTTTAACAATTGGAGATATAGGCGGAAGAATTCAAATTTCTGTTAAGATGGATATGATTGGGGAAGAGGCTTATCAAGAGTTTAAACAAAATTATGATTTAGGTGATTTTATTGGTGTTGAGGGGGAAGTGTTTACTACTCATACTGGTGAGAAGACAATAAGAGCTAGTGAGATTACTTTTCTTGGAAAGGCTTTGAAACCACTTCCAGAAAAGTTCCATGGTTTAGAAGATCAAGAGATGATTTATCGAGAAAGATATGTTGATTTGATTATGAATGATGAGGAGAAGAAAAAGTTTTTATTTCGGAGTGCATTTATAAGAGAATTACGTACTTATTTAAATGATAAAGGTTATATTGAAATTGAGACCCCTATTTTAAATAATAAAGCAAGTGGTGCGACAGCTAAGCCATTTATAACGCATCATAATGCTTTGGATATTGATTTATATTTGAGAATTGCACCAGAGACTTATTTAAAAAGAGCAATTGTAGGTGGATTTACAAAGGTATTTGAAATTGCTAGATGTTTCCGTAATGAGGGAATGGATTCATCCCATTTGCAAGATTTTACTATGATTGAAGGATATGGAGCTTATTTAAATTATAAAGATAATATGGTATTTTTAAGAGAAATGTTACAATCTATTGTTTCTAAGTTGTTTGGTACTTTATGTGTTCAAGTTGGGGATAAGATGGTTGATTTAAGTGGTGAGTGGCCTTGTGTTAGTTTTCGAGAGTTGATTTTGCAATATGCTAGTATTGATATTTATGAAGAAGATACGAAAGAGAAATTGCTTGCTAAGATTAAGCAATTACATATTGAAATCGATTCTGAAATCCCTCTTGAAAGTTTAGGGTATGGAAATTTGGTCGATCAACTCTATAAAAAGGTAGCTAGACCTCATTTGGTGAATCCTATTTTCTTAGTGGAGCATCCTATTAGTTTGAGTCCTTTGGCTCGTGCAAATGATGATAATCCTCTATTAACGGATCGTTTTCAGTTAGTTATGAATGGAGCTGAAATTATTAATGCTTATTCGGAACTTGTAGATCCTCAAGAACAAGAAAGACGTTTGGAAGAACAAGCAAGATTGAAAGCAAATGGGGATGAGGAAGCTATGCCAATGGATTATGATTATATTAGTGCGATGGAATATGGAATGCCACCTATTAGTGGTTGGGGAATGGGGATTGACCGCCTTATTCAGTTGTTAACAGCAAGTGAAAATATTAAAGATGTGGTTTTATTTCCTCTTATGAAACCGAGAGACTAGAGAAATCTAGTTTTTTTCATGTAATATATAACTATTACCTGCAGTCAATGTTATGGAACCCATTTCTTCGATAAAATAAAAAGGGTGGTTAAATGCTTGATCGTGAGAAGGAAATGAAGAATTTGGCTAATAATATAAAAAAGTATCGTTTAGGGATGAATTTGACTCAAGAGGATTTTGCTGAAAGAATTAATAAAACTGCTAATTATGTGAGTCAACTGGAAAATGCTCGTAAAGGAATACAGTTGCAAACTATTTTTGATATTGCCGATGCTTTGGGTGTTAAGGTGAAAGACTTGTTTGAAGAGTGTGAAAAGGTGGAAGGAAGAATTACTAAGTATAAGAAAGTATATCATTAGTAATTCTTTTTTGGTTAATTTTCATCAAAATTTCACGAAAAATAGGCTTAATTTTCTTTTAATTCTAGTCTTTTGTGCTATAATTTTAGTGGAGGAGGAGAAAAATGAAGAAATTGTTTAAAGAACACGATTTAGTAAAAATTATTTCTATCATGTTATTTTTGGTAATTGTTTTGTCATGGATTATTCCAACTGGTTCTTTTTCAACGGGTGGATCCTTTGTTGAAGGAGATATGGGTAGAATTGGATTAGCTCATATTTTTTATGGTTTTTCTTATGCTATGCAAAACTATACGATTCAAATAGGATTTTTACTAATGGTTGGAATCTTTTATGGAGTAATTTCAAAAACAGAAGGGTATAAGGAATTGGTTCATCGTATTGCTAAGTTTGGAGAAAAGAGAGAAATTGTTGTTTCTTTGGTTGTGTCTTTTTTGGTTGCAATTCTTGCTTCCACTTTAAATAACACTTTAGTTCTCATCGCGTTTATGCCATTTTTGGTTACTGTATTACGCAAGATGGGCTTATCTAAAATAAGTGCTTTTGCTTCTACATTTGGATCTATTTTAGTAGGTGTTTTAGGTGCGACGATTGGAACAGAAGGTCTTGATTCTTTTATTCTTTACATAGGATATGGTGGATCTGAAGTTACACTTTTAACTGAACTTGGTATTCGTATTGGTATCTTTGCACTTGCTTTTATTTTATATAGTTTCTTTAATGTTATGTATATTAAAAAAACGATTGGACAAAAAAACCAAGAGGAAGAGAAAGATGATGCCTTTTCTGTTGAGGATCCTAAAAAGAAGAAAGGAACAAAGATTTGGCCTACTGTTCTTATGCTTGCCATTGTATTTATTTTTGGTATACTAGGTTTTGTATATTGGAATGAATCTCAAAGTGGAACAACTGTATTTGGATTAGAAATTTTTGATAATTTCTTTGAATGGTTAAATGGTTTAGAAATTGGTGAAGTTCCTGTCATTCAAGCTATCTTTGGTGGTGGAGGTTCCTTACCATACATGACTGCTGATTTAGTACCTGTTTTTGGAGAATGGTATTTGTTTACTTATTCTATTGTTCTTGCTATTGTTACCATTATTATTAAGTTTATTTCTAGAATGCAATTGAATGATATGTTGACATATGCTTGGGATGGTATGAAAAAAGTTATTAAGCCAATTTTATTTTTAGTACTTGCTTATATGGTGTTTGTATTCTTGTATTGGTCACCATTTATGGCAACTATTATTAATCAAGTAGGATTGCTTTCTAGTAGCTTTAATCCACTTGTTGTTTCTCTACAAGCATTTATTAATTCTTTGTTTAATTCAGACTTTGCTTATATTGGATACTCAATGAGTTATTCTATTGCTAGTTATGCAGGAACTGAAGGAAATATTGCTTTCTTGATTTATACAACGATTTATGGACTTGTTCAATTCATTACTCCTATAAGTGTCTTCTTATTATTCGGTCTTTCTTATATGAATATTCCTTATAAGAAATGGATGGGATACATTTGGAAGTTCTTCTTAGGAATGTTAGTATGTTTATTAGTTATTTTTGCATTATTAACATATCTATAAGTAGTTTATCAAAAGCAAAATGAAACACTTTATTATATCCACTTATCTGTGTGTCCATAATTTGTAAATCGACAACGGGGATGGGTATTATGATAGAATCATCATAGGAAGTCTATGGTGATTTTTTGTTTTGAGAAAAAAAGTTTTAATTGCACTTGGAATTCTAATAGGAGTGTTCGCGATTGTTGGCCTTAGTTATGCTTATTGGATGCTAAGCTTTAAACAAACGGAT
>CAYQKO010000004.1:0-24670 GCA_964418205.1 uncultured Muribaculaceae bacterium | reverse complement strand
ATTTATCCTTGGGATGTTGAATAAACAAAATGAACTTCCGCTTGATATTTTCCATAGATGTGGTATATTAAAGTGGCAAGAAAGAAGGGTTTTATATGAATACAACTTATATATTTGGTCATCGTAATCCAGATACGGATAGTGTTTGTGCAGCCATTAGTTTAGCATATTTAAAAAGTAAAAGAGGCATGAATGCACTTCCTAGAGTTTTAGGACACATTAATAAAGAAAGTCAATTTGTTTTAAAATATTTTGGTATGAAAGAACCAGAATATTTGAATAACGTAAAAGTACAATTACGTAACGTTCATTACAATAAGGGTGTTATGTTAAAAAATGATGCTTCTTTAAAAGAAGTAGTGGATTATATGCATGAAAAAAATTGTACAGCTGTACCAATTGTAAATGAATCCAAACATTTAGAAGGATTAATTACTTTAAAAGAAATAGCAATGTTATTTATAGAAAATTCGAAAGAGCACTTATATACAAGTTACAATCATATTTTAAAATCATTAAATGGGGAAGAAGTATTAAGATTTCAAGAAGAATTTGATGGAACATTATTCGCAGGTAGTTATCAAAGCCAAACTTTCATTGAAAAAGCAGAGTTTAATCCAACAGACATTTTAATTGTGGGAGATCGTTACAAAATAATTAAACACGCCATTTTACAAGGTATTTCCTTAATTGTACTAACAAGTAACTTACAATTAGATACGGAATTACTTGAACTAGCGAAAGAACATAAAGTAAGTATTATTACTAGTTCATACGATACATACAATACTTGCAATCAAATTGCTTTAAGTAACTATGTAAAATCTTTAAGCTTAAATAGCAATCCTGCTGTAGTATATGAACTAGATTATTTAACAGATTTCTTAGCCAATGCAACGAAATTAGGACATACAAACTATCCTATGTTAAACAAAAAAGAAGAATGCATTGGAATCATTCGAGTAACAGATGTTGGTAAATTTGATAAAAAAGACGTTATTTTAGTAGATCACAATGAACTAGAACAAAGTGTCCAAGGCATTGATGAAGCCAACATTATTGAAATCATTGATCATCATAACCTAGGAGCAATTGGTACATCCATTCCTATAAATGTTCGTTGTATGCCAGTAGGATGTACATGTACAATTCTTTACCAACTCTATCAAGAATATCATATCAATATTCCTAAAGATATTGCAGGCGTTATGTTGTCTGCTATCTTATCCGACACATTAATTTTAAAAAGCCCAACAACTACGGATATGGATAGAAAAGCTGTAGAAGAACTGTCTAAAATATGTGGCGAAAATTATCAAGAATATGGGTATTTCATGTTAAAAGCTGGTAGCAGTGTGGAAGGTATGGAGTTGGAAGATATCATATATCAGGATTTCAAAACTTATAAAGTTGGTAATGAAACATTAGGAATCAGTCAGGTAATCACAATGGATTTTGATAAAATAAAAGAAAACTTAACCGAATACATCAACAAATTAAACGAAATTGCCAAAAGCGGTTATGTAACAGTAACCTTATTTATAACAGATATTATCAAAAATGGATCTTACGTTCTTTATAATGAAAATGCAAAACATATCATTGAAGATAGCTTTGGTATTGACAATTTAGAAGAAGGATATTTCATACCGAACTTAGTATCTCGAAAAAAACAAATGTTACCAAGAATCATGGAATCATTAGAAAAAAATAGTTAAGATGTTTGAAAGCATCTTTTTTTGATATACTAATAGAAGAAAAGAGTGATATTATGACAGCTTTAATTACTGGTGCTTCTTCTGGAATTGGAAGAGATATGGCAAGATATTTAGCTTCCAAAAAAATAGATTTAATCTTAGTAGCTAGAAACAAGAAAGAATTAGAAAACCTTCAAAAAGAACTAGATGTTCAGGTAGAAATTTATAGTTATGATTTAACCAAAAAAGAAAATGTTTTGGAACTGTACGAAAAAGTAAAAGAAAAACCGATAGAGATTCTTATCAATAATGCAGGCTTTGGTTTGTTCGGAGAGTTTGTAGAAACAGATTTACAAAGAGAATTAGAAATGATTCAGTTAAACATAATAGCATATCATATTCTAACGAAACTTTTTCTTCAAAAATTTGTCAAAGAAGATAATGGATATATTTTAAATGTTTGCTCCAGTGCTGGCTTTTTACCAGGTCCAAGATTATCCACTTACTATGCGACAAAAAATTATATTACAAAGTTAACCTTAGCTATCTACGAAGAATTAAGACATCAAAAAAGTAGTGTAGTCATAAGTGCCTTATGTCCAGGGCCAGTGAATACAAACTTTAATAAAGTAGCGAAAGGAAAATTTTCTATCAAGGGAGCTAACAGTAGTGAAGTGGCAAAATATGCCATTGATAAAATGTTTCAAAAAAAGCTTATCATTGTGCCAACAATTTCAATGAAACTAGGTTTATTTTTCTCAAGATTCTTGCCTCAAAAACTATTACTTAAAATAATTTATCAAATTCAATATAGAAAAACAAAGTGAAATTTTTGCTTGACTAGTAATTTTAGAGTCTGCTATGATTGTATGGAGAGTAGGAGAGTACAATGAAGAAAATTTTTTATGTTTTTTTCCTTCTGCTATTTACACCTATCCTTGTAAATGCAGAGTACAAGCTAGATTATAATAAGGAATATGGAGATTACTATGGGGAGTCTTTCAATTCTGTCGTGGCTTTAGAAGACGGTGGTTCTGTTGCAGCTGGCAGAGTGTGTTCTTATGATATTGATGGGATAGATTTGTATGGAAATTGTGATGCCTTATTAGTTCGTTATGATAAGGACGGCGAGATTGTGTGGCAAAACAATTATGGATATTATTATGATGATGAACTCTATTCGGTCATGGAAACTTCGGATGGGAACTTTATCGCGGTTGGCTATTTGAGTTTTCCAGAAGAGGAAGAAAATAAAGAAGTAAGAACTTACACTGCATCTTATAGTGATTATTATGCTTATATTATGAAAGTAGATGAAGATGGGAATGTATTATGGGAAAATTATTATTCTTCTAATTCTGAGTATTTTAATGTAGTGGAAACAACCAATGGTTATGCTGCAGTTGGGTATACAGATGTAATAAATTCGTGTCCAAATGGGGTTACATCGAATTGTGATTATTCCTCTGGATTGCTGTCCGAATATAATGTAGATGGAGAACTGATAAATGATCAAGAGTATGGTGCAGATTTGTATTATCAAGATATTGTCTTTCAAGAAGATATGTACTACATTGTTGGATATAGTTCTTCTTATATAGAGCCTTTCTTTTTAAAAATGGATTATGAAGGGAATATATTAACGGATGAGGAAAACTTGTTTTTAGAGGAGTATCAAGGATATGTTTTTCAGACAATAGAGGAAGATTCTGGAAATTTTGTTGTCCTAGCATATGATTATGAATATGTGGGTGATTCTTTGTTGATTCGATTGAATAGTGAAGGGCAAGTTTTATCTATTTTAGCTAATCGAAGTAATAGTGTTTTTCAAGATGTACAAGTTACATCAAAATATTATTATGTAGCAGGTTTTCAATATGATGATGATTACAATACCTTTGCCTTTGTTACTGTATATGATTATAATGGGACTGTTATCGATGAATTTACTTTTACAGAATCCGAAAGTGCCTATTTTGGAATAGATGTTTTGAATAATAGTATATATGCTTCCGGGCTTGTTTTAGATTCTTACGAATCTGTAGAAAACTCATTTCGTTCCTATGATTCGAATGCTCTTTTAGCAAAGTATAGTAAAGTAAGAAAAAAGTACACGATTACCGTTTTAGATAGTTCCTATGGGAGTGTATCTACCGTTTCTACTAGCCTAGAAGATGAGCTGGTTGTAATCCAAGTGAATCCTGATGATAATTATGAACTTGTGAATTTAGAAATATTGAATGCTGATATGGAAGATATTACGGATCAAGTAAGTTTTAACATGGAGAATTATTCGTTTATTATGCCTACCCAAGATATTGTGATTCGTGCAACGTTTGATATCGAAAATCCACAAACAGGAAAAACACTTTCCTTTATCACATTTGCTTTGCTGGTTCTAGTGGGGATTTCACTTTACTACTTTAGTCATAAGAAAAAAATATATAAAATGTAGTGATTCGTTTGCCTTAGATGGAGGCAAACTTTTTGTACTTGATTCACGAACAAATATATGCTATAGTAATTTTGCTAATAAATTATATGGTTTTATGTAAAATAATCTATAGGGAGTGAACAAGTATGAATGATAAAATTATCGTGAAAGGTGCACGCGAAAATAACTTAAAAAATGTAAATATTGAATTACCTAAAAATAAATTAATCGTGATGACTGGAGTATCAGGAAGTGGAAAAAGTAGTTTGGCTTTTGATACCATCTTTGCGGAAGGGCAAAGAAGATATGTGGAAAGTCTATCTGCCTATGCTAGACAATTTATTGGAGGCATTGAAAAACCAGATGTTGATTCCATTGAAGGCTTATCACCAAGTATTTCTATTGATCAAAAAACAACGAATAAAAATCCCAGAAGTACTGTAGGAACCATTACAGAAATCTATGATTTTTTAAGGCTTTTATTTGCCCGAATTGGAACACCTTATTGTATCAATCATCATATTCCAATAGAAAGCCAAAGTATTGATGAAATAACCGATAAAATTATGGATATGGAAGTCGGGACAAAGTTAGAAATTTTAGCACCCATTGTTCATGGAGAAAAAGGTACGCAGAAAGATTTATTAGAAGACTTGCGTGCCAAAGGCTTTTCCAGAGTTCGTATAGATGGAGAAACGAAATACTTAGAAGAAGAAATAAACTTAGAAAAAAACAAAAAACATAATATGGAAGTAGTTGTAGACCGCATTGTTGTAAAAGAAGAAGAACGATCTAGAATATTTGAATCTATAGAAACTAGTACAAAACTTGCAAATGGAAAAGTAGTAATTCATATCATTGGTGGGGAAGAAATTGTCATGAGTGAGAATTATGCCTGTCCACATTGTAATTATTCCATTCCTGAACTAGAACCTAGATTATTTTCCTTTAATAGCCCTTATGGAGCGTGTCCAGAATGTAAAGGATTAGGAACAAAATTAAAAATTAGTGAAGATTTGATTATTCCGAATCGAAATAAGTCTTTAAGACAAGGTGCCATAGTAGCTTACAATTTAGATAATAACATTCATAACACAACAATAGAAGCCGTTTGTGCCAAATATGAAATAGATATGGATATGCCTATAAAAGATATTCCCAAAAATAAATTAGATATTATTTTACATGGAACAAGTGAACCAATTGAAATAAAATACGTTGCCAAAAATGGTAATGTCCGTTATAGCAACGATTATTATGAAGGCGTAATCCCTAACCTAGAAAGAAGATATATTGAAACTTCTAGTGCTTGGATTCGGGAATGGTTAGAAGGCTTTATGGTTGAAACAGATTGTACCACATGTCATGGAGCAAGACTACAAGATAGCATCTTATCCATCTATATCAATAAGAAAAACATATATGATATGACAGTAATGAGTATTCGCGAATTAAGAGATTTTTTAAGAAATTTGAAATTAACCAAAGAACAAGAAAACATTAGTCGTTTATTATTAACAGAGATTGATAATCGATTGAGTTTTCTAGTAAACGTTGGTTTGGAATATCTAAGCTTACATCGTGCAGCGGGTACCCTTTCTGGTGGGGAAAGTCAAAGAATTCGTCTTGCTACTCAAATTGGAAGTAAACTATCAGGTGTATTGTATGTCCTAGATGAGCCAAGTATTGGATTGCATCAAAAAGATAACGAAAAATTAATTCGGTCCTTACAAGAGATGAGAGACTTAGGAAATACATTAATTGTCGTGGAACATGATATAGATACCATGCGAGCTGCCGACTTTTTAGTAGATATTGGTCCAGGAGCTGGGGAAAATGGTGGAACTGTCGTTGCGGCTGGTACTCCAGAAGAAGTGATGCAAAACAAAAATAGCTTAACAGGAAGATATTTAGCAGGGATTGAAAAGATTGAAGTTCCTAAAAAAAGACGAAAAGGAAATGGAAAATACTTAGAAGTGATAAAAGCAGAAGAAAACAATTTAAAGAAGATAAATGTAAAATTTCCTCTAGGAAAGTTTATATGTGTAACTGGTGTATCAGGAAGTGGAAAAAGTACATTAGTAAGTGAAATTTTATGTAAAACACTTTCTAAAAATCTTTACCGTTCCAAAGAAATACCTGGAAAATGTAAAGAAGTCAAAGGAACGGAAAACATTGATAAACTAGTTTTAATCACCCAAGATGCCATTGGTAGAACTCCACGAAGTAATCCAGCAACCTATGTAGGTGTATTTGATGATATCAGAGATTTATTTTCAAATACCAAAGAAAGTAAAATGCACGGATATGACAAAGGAAGATTTTCATTCAATGTCAAAGGAGGACGATGTGAAGCTTGTTGGGGAGACGGTGTGAAAAAAATTGAAATGCATTTTTTACCAGATGTTTATGTACCATGTGATGTGTGTCATGGAAAACGTTATAACAAAGATACCTTACAAATCAAATTTAAAGGAAAAAATATCAGTGATGTATTAGATATGCGTGTAAGTGAAGCGGTGGAATTCTTTGAAAATGTTCCCAAAATAAAACGAAAACTAGACGTATTAATGGATGTAGGGCTTTCCTATATCACCTTAGGTCAAAGTGCAACAACTCTATCAGGTGGTGAAGCAGGAAGAGTAAAACTAGCCAAGGAATTACAAAAAAGACCAACAGGGAAAAGTTTATTTGTTTTAGATGAGCCTACCACAGGCCTTCATACAGAAGACATAAAAAAATTATTAAATATCTTAAATCGTATTGTGGATAACGGTGATACCGTTTTGGTAATCGAACACAACTTAGATGTCATTAAGGTAGCGGACTACATCATTGATTTAGGACCAGATGGTGGTATCAATGGCGGGACAGTAGTAGCCACTGGTACACCGGAAGAAGTAAGCGAAAACAAAAATTCTTATACAGGAGAATGGTTAAAGAAATATTTAAGGAAATAAATTTAATGACTTTTTGAAAGAATCTTGATACAATCATAGAGGAGAGTGAAAATATGAACCCAGTAGCCTTTCAAATTGGAAATTATTCTATCAAATGGTATTCGATAATATTATTAATCGCTGTAATGGTAGGGATTAGTTTATTAATGAAAGAAGGGAAAAAATATAATTACCCAAAGGATTTTCTATTCAATATGTGTTTTTGGACAATTATCTTTGGTTTTATTGGAGCAAGAATTTATTATGTTTTATTTAACTGGGGGATCTATGCTAGTGACCCAGTAAGTATTTTAAAAATATGGGAAGGCGGTCTAGCAATCCATGGTGGTTTAATTGCCGGATTTCTTACAATCGTTTTATACTGTCGTAAATACAAAGTTCGTTTCACTAAAATAACGGATATGGCAGTTCCTGGGATTCTTTTGGCTCAAGCAATCGGAAGATGGGGAAATTTCTTTAACAGTGAAGCTCATGGTGGTGCTGTATTAAGAAGTACCCTAGAAAATCTTCATCTTCCAGAATTTATTATTGAAGGAATGAATATGAATGGAATCTATTATCATCCCACATTTTTATACGAAAGTTTATGGTGTTTCCTAGGCTTCATTGTATTAATATGCATAAGACATTATAAATACCTAAAAGTAGGAGGGCTAACATGTTTTTATCTATGTTGGTACAGTGTTGGTCGCTTCTTCATTGAGTCATTACGAACGGATTCATTAATGATCGGGGGATTCAGAGTGGCTCAAATTGTTTCAGTCATTTTATTTATGATTGGAATAATTGGATTGATGATACAATCTAGAAAGGGAAAATTTGAAGATTTATATTCTGAACCGAATCACGAAGATATCCATTATTAGAGTCTTGACAAAAGATTTCTTTTCGCCGATAATAGAAACATAAGATAGAAATAGGTGAAAATAATGAAACAAACTTATATTGTTGTTGCATCTGCTATAATGATTTTATTCTGCTTAGTATATCAAGGAACATATTCTTACTTTTCTTCCGCAGTAAATATTAACAACGATTTCAATACGGATTTAGAATCTGGAAGTGTTAGTGATATTGTTTTAACTGGAGTAACAGCTGTATCAAGTACAAGTACAATGTTGCCAGGAGAAAGTGTGTCAGGTACATTTAGTATTAAAAATCCTAACAGTGAAGCTGTATGTGTTGGATTAGTATGGTCAAATGTTGTAAATAGCTTCGTAAATAAAAATGATTTAGTCGTAACCTTAGTGAATCAAAGTGGTACAACTGTGGCAAATGAAGTAGTTTTTCCTAGTGCCAACAATGAATCGTTAGTGACGGGACTATCCATCGCGGCGAATAGTACAAATACTTATACAATAACAATAACCTATAAAAATACAGAAGAAAATCAAATCGCGGATACTGGAGCAAGTTTTGGAGGTACAATTACAGGTGTATTTACCAGTTGTTCCTAAAGTCACAAGAAATTGTGATTTTTTTCTTGCACCTATTTGAATCCAATTATATAATAGTTCATAAAACAGGTGAGAAAAATGGAATTATGGAATCAATTACGAAATACAATAGAAAACATGTATAAGCTCATGCGATATAAAGAAAATCATCAAAACCCCATATTAGATGAACTATTAGAAGATTTATGTGAAAAAGAAGCCAGATTGCTTGAACAAATTGAAAAAGATAGATTAACATATAAAAAAATAATTCATAAATTAGAAACAGAATATCATTTTTCGATGTCAAAGTTTTCTTTCAATAATTTGTTAATCCATATGGATCAGCCTCTAACCGTGTTAAGAATTTTCTTGGACATAAAAAGAATATATGATTATTTTGAATTACAAGATTTTAGTAATCTTACTCATAAACAAGTAGAAAGCTTTATTGGGAATCCCTATTTTGACCAATATCAGAAGTTGATCCAATTAAAAACAGAAATGGAAAGTAAAATCTGGAAACAATATATGAAATTATCTGGACATGATTTATTTGAATCAAATTTTCTATTTTATAGCAAAGAAAAACAAGCTGTAGATACAAAAAAAGAAAATCCAGAACTTGAAGAAAAAATAGCAGAAATTTTAATCGAAGATGTAAGTGACCTTTACCAAGATTTACTGACAACAGACAATAAATTACTTTACCAAGAACAACTTTCTCTGTGGGAATCCTGCTTGCTCAATATTTCGAGTATTCATTTTCATCGTGTTTCCAATCGTCTCCAAACCACATTCCAAAAAATTCCCAGAGAATATAGAGTAGAACTAGCATTTCATGAAATGAATACATTTCTACGTAACAATGGATTTGCTACTATAGAAGAGAAAACGAAAGAAGAAAATGAGGATAATTTTTTCATGGAACTTTATGGGAAACCAAATTATTCCTATACATGTATGCGAAGATATGAAGATACCTTCTTTCGATTGAAAAAAAAGGAAAGAGAAATTTTTGCTATTTATCAAAAATTAATTCAAAGTAAAATAAATGGAGAAACCAAAGAAAAGAGAAAAATCTTTCAAGAATTGATATCCAAACAACTAGAAGAAGAGAAAAAAATTTTTGAAAGTATAACAGATTATGAAGAATTCAATTCTTACATATCTAGAACATATCAAAAAAATCAGAGTTTTGTTTATCCTTGTTTCATGGCTTCGTTGCTTTCGAATGGAAATCCCTTAGAGGATTTAGACAAAAAAGAAAGTTTAATTTTAGAAAGAATTATAGATTATCCACAGGAAAAAAAGCTTGAAATAGAGGATGAGGAGGATGAGGACTATATTTTTTCTGATACGTTAACTGCTTTGTTAGAGGAATCACCAGATATCATCTGTTCTAACATAGAAAGACTATTATATACCATTATAAAATTTCAATTGAAACAAATGAAAACTAAGGAATTTTTAGAGGAATTGGAGTCTGCTGGATATGATTTTGAAGAATTTCAAGCAATGGAGCAAGAAGTCTACATCTATTCTATATGGAATTTTATAGGGAACCGATTTTTAAATTTATTAGCAGAAAATGGCTATCAAGACTTAGTTTACACTTCTTTGTTTACAGAAAAACAAACAATGCAATATTTATTGGAACACGATTTTGAAATAGAAAAATTACCACCAATTGTCATAAAAGAAAGTAGTTATGAAGAGATAAAAAAAGAAATATTGGATGAAGTAACAAACGTTTTAAAAGACTTTGATTCTTCACACAAGGTACAGGCTGATTTTTCTAAATGGTATATTCAAAGTTGTTGCCTATGTTTAAAACCAGAGGATAAGGAATTACTAAGGAAAGATTATGAAAAAATTTTAAAAAGAAATAGAACAAAGAATAAAAAGAATGTGATATAATTTGTATACTTGTTTAGAAAGAGTAGGAGTCATTATGAACAATATAGAGATTTTAGCCAAGAATATGGAAATTAAAACATCTCAAATAGAAGCTGTTTTAAAGTTATTGGGGGAAGGTGCGACGATACCTTTTATCGCACGTTATAGAAAGGAAGCTACGGGTTCTTTAGACGAAGAGAAAATAAGGGTGATTGAAAAGGAATATACTTATTTGGAAAATTTATTAAAAAGAAAAGAAGATGTCATTCGTTTAATTGAAGAAAAAGATTTAATGACGGACGAATTAAAGAGTCAAATTTTAGCGTGTGAAAAATTGAGTGATGTGGAAGATTTATATAGACCATTCAAAGAAAAGAAAAAAACAAAAGCGAGTGAAGCTATTAAAATGGGATTAGAACCTTTAGCTAAAAAAATTATGTGTTTTCCTACCAATGGTAGCATAGAAAAATTAGCCAGTGGTTATGAATGTGAAGTAGAAAAAGCAATAGAGGGCGCCCAATACATCATTAGTGAATGGATCAGTGATAATGCTTACTATCGTAAATTAATCAAAAACGAAATATTTAAAAATGGTAGTATTACAAGCAAATTAAAGAAAAATGCAATAGACGAAAAGAAAACGTATCAAATGTATTATGAGTTTACAGAACCAATAAAACATGCCCGTCACTACCGCATTTTAGCTATGAATCGAGGAGAAGCAGAAGGAGTATTAACGATATCACTGGACTTTGATAAAGAAAAAATATTAGAAACTTTAAAAAATAAGATCATTAAAAATCAAGATTCGTTTGTCGTAGAAAATGTAATCTACTCCATCGAAGATGCCCTAAAAAGATTAATATATCCGAGTGTAGAAAGAGAAATTCGGGCAGACTTAAAAGAAAACGCTGAGAAAAAGGCTATATTAACTTTCCAAGATAACTTAGAACACTTATTGATGACGAAACCAGTCAAAGATAAAGTTGTTTTAGGTTTTGATCCTGCTTTCCGTACTGGTTGTAAACTAGCTGTCTTAAACCCTTATGGTAATGTCTTAGAAATAGCAACGATTTTTCCTCATGAGCCAAAAAAAGAAACCGAAAAAAGTGCTGCTATCCTAAAGCAATTAATCGACAAATACAAAGTACAAATTATTGTAATTGGCAATGGGACAGCTTCTAGAGAAAGTGAAGCGTTCGTCGCCAACACTATAAAAGGAACAGGCGTTTTATATAACATCGTTAGTGAAGCTGGTGCAAGTGTCTATTCAGCTAGTCCCTTAGCAATTTCGGAATTTCCTGATTTAACCGTGGAAAAAAGAAGTGCTATTTCAATAGGTAGAAGAGTTCAAGATCCACTTTCTGAATTAGTAAAAATCGATCCAAAAAGTATTGGTGTTGGAGAATACCAACATGATGTAAATCAAAAAGAATTAACAGAAGCATTAGATTTTACCGTATCTAAAATTGTCAATGAAATTGGAGTAAATATAAATACAGCAAGTTCAAGCATTCTAAAACATATATCAGGTTTAACAAAAAAAACAATTGATAGCATTTTGAAATTTAGAGAAAAACAAAGATTTATTTCACGTGAGGAAGTAAAAAGTCTTCCTGGTTTTAGTGATAAAGTATTTGAGCAATCCATCGGTTTCTTAAGAATAGTAGATGGAAAAAACATTCTTGATAAAACAAGAATTCATCCAGAAAGTTATGAATTAGTATATAGCTTACTAAAAGAATTAAATTTAGATTTAAAGGAATTTGGAACCGAATCCTTTCGTAATGCTTTAAAAAATTGCAATGTAAAAGAACTGGCTAGTAAATTGTCAACTGATGTCTATACTTTACAAGATATTACAGAGGAATTACAAAATCCAGGACAGGATTATCGTGATAAGTTAGAAGATGTCGTTTTAAAAAGTGATATACTAACCATTCAGGATTTAAAAGAAGGAATGGAATTAAAAGGAACGGTTCGTAATGTGACAAGTTTTGGTGCTTTTGTTGACATTGGTTTACACGATGATGGCTTAGTTCACATTTCAAAAATGAGTCATTCCTATGTGAAAAATCCAAGTGATATTGTAAGTGTTGGAGACATCGTTACGGTTTATGTCTGCGGAATTGATTTAGAAAAAGAAAAAGTACAACTTTCTTTCCTGAAAGAATAAACAAGTGAATTATTCTTTTAAAACATATGAAAAGCGGGTATAATAAAAGCAAGAAAGTTTTAAGGTGATGCATATGTGTGGAATTGCTGGTTTTATTGGAAAAGATAAAAATAAGAAAAAAGTATTAAAAAAAATGTGCGACCGTATAAAGCACCGTGGACCAGATGACGAAGGCTATTGCATAAGAGGGGATGTAGCTTTAGGGCAAAGAAGGCTATCTATCATTGATATCGAAGGTGGACGTCAACCAATGTTTAGTAAAGATGGGAATTTAGTAGTTGTCTTTAATGGAGAGATTTATAACTATCAAGAATTAAAAAAAGAACTAAAAGACTATCCATGGCAGACCAATTGTGATACAGAAGTATTACTCTATGGATACCAAGAATGGGGTAGTGACCTACCAAACCATTTAAGAGGAATGTTTTCTTTTGCTCTATATGATTTTGAAAAGAAAACTCTTTTCTGTGCTCGTGACGCCTTTGGCATAAAGCCATTTTATTATTATCAAAAAGACGGAACATTTCTGTTTGCTTCTGAAATTAAAGCTTTTTTAGATCATCCAAAATTTGAAAAAAAATTTAATGAATCCTTAATATCCGCTTATTTATCCTTTAGTTTCACGCCAACTACCGAAACCTTTTTTGAAGGTGTGAAAAGATTAGATGCTGGTCATTCTTTAACTTTGAAAAATGGAAAAATAACAATAGAACGTTATTTCAACTTAACATTCCCAATCGAACAGAAAGAATACAAGGAAGTAGTAGAAAAAATTAGTGAAGTAATGGAAGATAGTACGAGTCATCATATGATAAGTGATGTTGAAGTAGGGTCATTCTTATCAAGCGGAATTGATTCTTCTTATCTAGTTTCCTTAGCAAAACCAGATAAGACATATACAGTTGGTTATGATATTCCAAGGTATAATGAAATTGACTATGCGGAAGACTTAGCTAAAAAATTAAATATCAAGAACGTCAATAAAAAAATTAGTAAAAAAGAATATATGGATGTTTTAGATAAAATTATGTATCATATGGATGAGCCAGCTAGCGATCCTGCAGTAGTAGCATTATATTTTGTAGCTAATCTAGCTTCTCAGGATGTGAAAGTAGTACTATCAGGCGAAGGGGCTGATGAATTTTTTGGAGGCTACAATTACTACCGTGAAGAAGTAGATTATGCCTTTTATAATAAAATTCCATTTTTCATACGTCATGGTTTATCCAAAGTTTGTTCTTTATTACCTCCAATAAGAGGTATCAATTTCATAGTCCGTCGAGGAGAAAAACTAGAAAATAGTTATATTGGTGTGAATAAAATATGGACCGATAGAGAAATAAAAAAAATTTTAAAAATTCCTGTAACACTTCAAAACAAAGAGATTACAAAACCTGTATATGAAGAATTTAAAGGACAAAGTAACATTGTCAAAATGCAGGCTATTGACATTAACTTTTGGTTAATGAAAGACATATTACAAAAAGCAGATCGAATGACAATGGCGAATTCCATAGAGGGAAGAGTTCCATTTGTTGACAAAGAAGTCTTTAAAGTTGCATCATCCCTTCCAATAGATTATAAAGTAACAAAAGAAAATACCAAAGTTGCTTTAAGGGATGCGGCCAAAAAGGTAATTCCAAACGAAGCCTATAAAAAGAAAAAACTGGGATTTCCTGTTCCAATTCGAGATTGGATGAAAGAAGACGATGTTTATAACGAAATAAAAAAGGCTTTTCAAAGTGAAACTGCTAAAAAGTATTTTGAAACAGACGTTTTAATCAAATTATTAGAGGATCATAAAAATGGAAAAAGAGATAATTATCGCAAAGTATGGAATGTATTTTGTTTCCTAAAATGGTACAAAGTTTTCTTTGAATGACATGAAGACAAAAGAAAAAAGATTGACGACTTTTGTCTTTTTCTGTGATGATTCTTTCCATATTTGATATAATGAATAGTAGAAAGTAGGTCAGAATGAAAACAATTCATTACTTATACATATCCATCATTAGTCTCATAGGGTTCTTTCTCCTTACAATATTCATTATCAATAGAAATCCTATCTTTTTTGACGAACCAATCCGAAATTTACTAACAAGCATCGATGCTACACCATTCTTTCTCTTTATTACGAATTTAGGCAATATGGAAGATTTGCTTTTACTAATTTTGATTCTTTGCATTCTCTTTTATAAAAAAATAAATTGTCCTTTTGTTCTAGCAATGATGTTCTTAAATACTGGAGGAAATGTTTTATTAAAGTCCTTTTTTGCTAGACCTCGGCCAAATTACTTAATGCTAATGAAAGTAGGAGGTTACTCTTTCCCAAGTGGGCATGCGATGGGAAGTCTAATGTTTTATGGTTTACTAATTTATTTTCTTCATCAAACCAAATTGCCTAAAATATGGAAAATGTTAGGCACGACTATCTTGATTATCTTAATTTTTCTCATTGGAGCGAGTCGAGTTTATTTAGGAGTTCACTATCCAAGCGATGTCTTAGGGGGATATTTATTCAGTACATTTCTATTATCTTTTGGAATATTCTTTTTAGAAACAACGAGCCAAAATAAAAGAAGGAAAAATGAAACTAATTCTTAGTTCTTTTTTTTACCTTTTCTTTTAAAATTTGTAAATGTGGGAACGCATGAATAATACGTTTTTCCAATACCTTCATAGAATTTTCAACCTGTTTTCGAACCAACTTTGTGATTCTTTCCGTATCATCTTTTTTAAGAATTTGTTTTTTCTGAACATTACGACTAACTTGTTGAATATTTTTAATAATTTTGAAAGATATCACATTATCAGCAAAATAGATGAGAAAGAATAGAATGCTGATTCCATATAAAAGAAGGTTAGGAATCCCTTCAATAAAATGAAGTAAAAAAGGATTGAATACATACATCAAAAGCAAGCCAAATATTCCAAAAGGAATCATGGTTTCAAGGCAAATACGTCCATTAATATGAAATCGTTTCTTCGAATAATCCCACCATCTCGTGTGAAATATCTTTTCCAGAGCATAACTAGTAAAATACTCCAAAATAGAACAACATAAAAGAATCATAACAAATAATGTGACTGGATCATTTAAATATCTTTTCAAAAGAAGTTGCATAATAAGGGCTCCATAACCATAAATAGGGCAGTAAGGACCAATTAAAAATCCACGATTAATAAATTTATGATCCGTTACTAACTTACAAACAACCTCTAGACACCATCCTAAGAAAGAATAAAGAAAAAAGAAAATAAAATAAACACAAATAAAATACATGTCATCAACCTTTCTAGAATACTATTTCGTAATTTGCCTTAAAGAACTCTTTATTTTTTGTGATACTTGCTTTGATATTACATCCGTTACATCCGTATTGCCAACAGTTTGCTTAGGGATTTTTTTTAAAATAATAAAGGATAAAAGACAATCAACTACAAAGAAAAAGAGTAGGAAAAGATGTATTACAAATAGAATGTTCGTAGGAATCTTAAGTAGAAATCTAAGGAGAACAGGATTTATAAAATATGCAATACAAATATTAGAAACACCAAATAAAGTAAGAGCTTCTAAACAAATTCGTCCATTTACATGAAAACGAAAATTGGAATAATCCCACCATCTTGTGTGAAATAATTTTTCCAGAGCATAACTAGTAGTATATTCAAAAATAGCACAAATAAACATAGTTATAAAAAAGTATCCAAGTGGATGATTCCCTAAGTATGGAAAAATATTTAACATCACAATAATAGCAATCCCATATATTGGACAATACGGGCCTATCAAAAAACCGCGATTCACCAGTCGATGATTTTGAATGAATTCCCAACAAACTTCAAAAATCCAGCCAAAAAAAGAATAGATAAAAAAGAGTATTGTAATAATCCTAAAATAATTCATAGAACAATCCTTTCCATAACTATTATAACTTTTCTGTCAAGATTGAGTCAATTAAAATTGAATGTGTATTAAAATGGAATGAAAAGATGTATAATAAAGATATCGAAAGGATGATGAAAATGAAAAAGAAAACTGCTGCTGCTTTATTAGGTGGAGCTGCTGTTGGAGCTGGTTTAGGAGTTTTATTTGCGCCTAAAAAAGGTTCGGAAACTCGTGCAGATTTAAAAGCAAAAATGGATGAACTAGTAAATAAAGTAAAAGATATCGATATGGACGATGTAAAAGAATATGTTGTTCAAAAAACAGAAGAAATCGAAGCAGCCTTAAAAGATTTAGATAAAGAAAAGGCCGTTGAAATAGCAAAGAAAAAAGCAAAAGAAATCCAAAAAAGTGCAAAAGATTTAGTAGATTATGTAAAAGATAAAGGAGAACCTGTTTTAACGGATACTGCAAATGCTGTTCGAGAAAAAGCAATTGAGGCTACCAAAGCTGTTTTAGCAAAATTAGAAAACAATTGATTTTAAATGAAAAGTTTAGTATAATGAATTACACGAAGAAGTGATACAGTTTGTATTGCTTCTTTTTTCACCAAGGAGCGAAAGTAAAAATGAATCAAAATTTTTATATGAAATATGAATATGCGAAAAAAATGTTAGAAACCGAATTAGACATTCTTATTCATTCGTTTGAAGAAAAGCAGGGATATACCCCAGTAGAACACATAAAATCAAGAATGAAATCTTTACCAAGTATTCAAAAAAAACTAGAAAAACGTGGGCTTACTTATACGAAAGAGAATGTAGAAAGATACATTACCGATGTAATAGGAATCCGTATTGTTGTCTCATTCTTATCCGATGTTTATGATATCGTTTCTTTAATAACTCATTCTACTAACATCATCATAAAGCAACGAAAAGATTACATTCAAACTCCCAAAGAAAGTGGGTATACAAGTTATCACTTAATTGTTTTGGTTCCCATTTATTTAGAAAATTATGTGGAATATATTCCAGCAGAAATTCAAGTGAGAACAGTTGCAATGGATTTTTGGGCCAGTTTAGATCATAAAATACGTTACAAATTTAAAGAAGAAATACCAAGAGAAGTTCAAGAAGAAATGGAAAGTTATGCCAAAGATATTCGAAAACTAGATCAAAAAATGTATCACTTAAATCAAATCATGAGCAAATATCAATAAAAAAATTGCAAAAATATGTCATTTTTTGGTTGTTATTTTCATTCAAACAACTTATAATGATACTATAGAAAAGGAGTGAGAATATGTTTTGTGGCGAATGTGGTGCCAAGATCAAAAAAAATGCAGATTTTTGCAGCGAATGTGGTGCAAAAGTGACGAAAAAGAAGGATGACGAAGAAGAAATTGTAGAAGAAGCAAAACCTCGTAAACCAATGTCAAAAGGAAAGAAAATCGGTTTAATCGCCTTACTTATTGTAGTCGTCGCTGGGATTGTAGGTTTTAATATGCTAAGCGAAAAATTTGGACCAGAAGGTGTAGCAAAAGAATATATTGAAGCATTAAAAAGTAATGATGTGGATAAAATATATGACACTTTGAATTTAGACGGAGATACTACATTTGTAAGTAAAGATGCATTTAAAGAAGTCTTTGATACAAATGACAACAAATATGCAAGTATAACCAATTACACAGTATCTGAAGTGACATATAGCGATGGAAACTTACAAGCAACAGTAAAAGTAAAATTTACAACCAAAGACAGTTCATCCGAAGATACAATCAATATTAATTTATTGAAAAAAGATTCAAAAAAATTATTGCTCTTTGATGATTGGGAAGTAAGTTCTAATAGTGCAAGTAAACTTGGTGTAAGTATTGTATCCGATTATCAAATTAAAGTTCCTAAAAATGCTACAGTATCTTTGAATGATACAAAATTGGATTCTAAGTATTTGAGTAGTGATAAATCAACAAGCGAGTTAGACACTTATGTAATTCCTCAAATATTTGAATCAACCGTTACCATTAAGACAACTTTAGAAAGTGGCATTGAAATCACTGGAGAAGAAGATATTTCTAGTTACAATTCAAGTTATACAGCTAGTGTATCCTTGAATGCGTTATCGGATGATATGACAACAAAATTACAAGAACAAGTAAAAAGTGACTTAACAACGTTGTATAAAAATATCATGGATAAAAAAGATTGGGCTACAGTAAAAGAAAGTTATAGTTACAACAATGTAAATTTATCTGATTTACAAGATGAATATGTAGATTTATATGAAGATATTGCAGAAAATGAAAACAAAACTTTAACAAAATTTGAAGTTACCAATGTAACATTGACAAGCGTAAAGCTAAATTCAAACGGAAAATTAGTTGTATCTGCAAAATACAGTTATAGTTATACTATCGATTATAAGTCTGGAGATACCACGAAGACTCATGAAGGAAAAAGTTCTTCAAGTACAACAATCACATATGATTATTTTGAAAATGCATATAAAATGTATAACATTGATGGAACAGTATCGTATTTTTCAACTTGGTAATCATAGAAAAAATGAAAAAAATAAAATAGAATGAGGAGAAAAAATTATGGCAAAATTTTGTACAAAATGTGGAAAGAAACTAGAAGACGGTCAAGTATGTGACTGTGAAAATAAAGAAATGAAAAGTGGGGTTGAACCTAAGGTGGCAACATCTGCAGGAAATGATATGGTAAATGATTATATTAAAGTTTTAAAAGGAATGTTTACCGCTCCTGTTGATACCATGAAAAACTTTGCAAAGAGGTCTAAATTTACTTTAGGATTAATTATGATTGCAATAAATTGTTTGGTATTTGGTTTATTTATCTACCTATTTGCAAAAGAAGGAGCTTCTTCTTTAATGGGTGAGATTTATGGATATTCTCTATCTTCTTCATCAGGTTATGAGATTCCATTTAAAGTATTTGTTTATGCAGCTTTATTTATGGCAGTATTCTTCCTATGCTTAGGAGGACTACTACACTTGATTTCTGGGCCAATCTTAAAAAAAGATTCTGATATCAAAAAAACCTTTGCTTTGATTGGAGCAACAGCTGTATTCACAACCGTGACTACATTAGTAGTAATTATCTGTATGTACATTAAGATTTGGTTAGCATTAATTTTATTAGCAATCGCTGGTATTATGTACTTATTGTATTTATACCATGGATTTGTAGAATTAACGAAAGTAGATGAAAACAAAATTACTTATGTATTTACAGGAGCTTATGCAATTACGTTGTTTGTAGTTTGCTACATTTTACCAAAAATACTTATTAGCTAATAAAAATTTTAAGTAAAAAAAAGGAAATAGAAAAATTCACCGGAATATATCCTTAGGAGGTGAATTTTTTTTATGTTATTTATCATAGGAAATTTGATTCTTTTAGACATATACGTATATAAAACATACAAAATAAAAAATAAACTTATAGGAAGCTTGAATTTCTCCGATTTAGATGAAGATTTTTGGAAAGATGTCAAATAAAGTATTGAAAAACCAGAAAAAATTTCATATAATAACACATGTAAAGCGATGAAAAAAGAGTAGTAATAGTGTTCTTTTTTTTAGAGAATTTGGGGCTGGTGAAACCAAAGAAAAAGGAAATTATGAACTTGCTTTTGGATGCCAATAGGATCAATTCCTTTATCAATGAAGAGAAAAAATAAGGTGGTACCACGGGGTCTACTCGTCCTTTCGGTATTACCTTTTTATTTTAGAAAGGGTGTTTTGGAATGGAAAATATGCAAATATGGATGGAGATTATTTTTTTCTTCCTAATGTTTTTCATAGTCTTTTTGATTACCTATATTATAAATTTAAGAAAATATAAAAAGAAAAAGTATAAATCGATTGGAGAGTTAAATTACTTAATTTTGAAATTTCATTTGGACAAAGAGAAACTACCAATTCGTAAAATGCTCTTACCGATTAGCTTATTAGATGCATTCATCATGGCTTTTACCGCGTCATTTATCACCATTTTACCAATCAATATGATATGGCAATTGCTGATAGGTTTTGTCTTGTTATTCGCCCTTATTTATGCTCTATATGAAATATATGGCAGACATTATGTAAATTTAGGGTATCAAAAAACGAAAGGAAGAAAATAATATGAATTGTAATGAAATAGAAAAAAAATGGCAAAAGAAATGGGAAACAGAAAAGATTTTTGAAGCAAAAAATAATGATTCAAAACCACCATACTACATTCTAGTAGAATTTCCATATCCTAGCGGTGCAGGACTTCATGTAGGTCACGTGCGTAGTTATACAGCACAAGATGCAATTGCTAGATTAAAAAGAATGCAAGGCTTTAATGTTTTGTATCCCATGGGATGGGATGCCTTTGGTGCTCCAGCGGAACAATATGCCATAAAAAATCATATTCATCCGAAAGATGCTGTGAAAGAAAATATCAAAACATTTAAGCATCAGATGATGGATTTAGGCTTTTCGTTTGATTGGTCTAGAGAGTTTTCAACGACTGACCCAGAATATTACAAATGGACTCAATGGCAATTTTTACAATTTTATAAACATGGTATGGCCTATAAAGCTACCGTTGCTGTCAATTGGTGTCCTACTTGTAAGAGCGTACTTTCCAACGAAGATGCCGCGGGTGGTGTCTGTGAGCGATGTGGTACAAAAGTAGAACAAAAAGAAAAAGCACAATGGATGCTTAAAATGGCTAGTTACGCGGAAGATTTATTAACAGGTCTTGATGATACGAACTTTGCTGAAAAAGTAAAATTAGGGCAAATCAATTGGATTGGGAAATCCACTGGTATAGAATTAGATATTGATATTGTTGGTGGTGGTAAATTTTCTATTTTTACAACTTGTATAGAAACTGTTTATGGTATTACATTTTTTGTAATCGCTCCAGATGGAAAATTGATAAAAGAATTAATGCCAAGAGTGGAAAATAAAGACGAAGTAGAAGCTTATATCGAAGAAACCAAGAAAAAATCGAATATGGATAGAACGGAACTCAATAAAGGAAAAACTGGCTGTGAAGTAAAAGGAATAAAGGCGATGAATCCAATCAATGGGGAAGAGGTTCCCATCTTCCTAGGTGATTTCGTATTAGGAGATTATGGAACAGGTGCGGTAATGGCAGTTCCAGCCCATGACCAAAGGGATTATGAATATGCCAAAGTTCATCATTTAAAAATAAAAGAAGTTATCGAAGGTGGCAACATAAAAGAAAAAGCCTTTGAAAAGCATGAATATTTAAATCAAAACTGTAAACTAATCCATTCGGAAGAATTTACTGGTATGACAGTCGAAGAAGCCAAAGAAAAAATTAGTGAAAAATTAATTTCAAAGGGAATTGCCAGAAAAGTAAATAATTATAAAATGCGAGATTGGGTTTTTTCAAGACAAAGATTTTGGGGAGAGCCAATTCCAATGATTCACTGTGATAAATGTGGGTGGGTACCTATGAACGAAGAAGACCTACCATTATTACTTCCAGATGTAGCAGAGTATGAACCTACTGACAATGGAGAAAGTCCACTAGCAAAAATTTCACAATGGGTAAATACTACTTGTCCAAAATGTAAAGGGCCTGCGAAACGAGAGACGGATACCATGCCGAATTGGGCAGGGTCAAGTTGGTATTTCCTAAGATTTATGGATCCACATAACGACAAACAATTTGCCAGTATGGAGGCAATGAAATATTGGCGTCAAGTGGATTGGTATAATGGTGGTATGGAACACACAGCAAGACATTTACTATATGCCAGATTTTGGGTACAATTTCTATATAATATAGGATTAGTTCCAAAAAAAGAAATGATATGGACTCGCGTAAGTCATGGAATGGTTTTAGGATCTAACAATGAAAAGATGAGCAAATCAAAAGGAAATGTAATTAATCCAGATGACATCGTAAGAGAATATGGAGCTGATACACTAAGAGTTTATGAAATGTTTATGGGAGATTATACGCAAGATGCCCCATGGAGTACTGATTCTTTAAAAGGCTGCAAAAGATTTATAGAACGTGTCATAAGATTGAAAGAAAAAGTGATAGAGAAAGACGAATATAGTCAAAATCTAGAAACAATTATTCACAAGACCATTAAAAAAGTAGAACATGATATATTAAATATAGCTTATAATACAGCAGTATCTTCTTTGATGATTTTAGTAAATACTTATGAAGAACAAGAAAATATTACAAAGGCTGATTATCACGTGCTATTAACTTTATTAAATCCTATCGCACCTCATATCACAGAAGAGTTAAACGAATCTTTAGGATATGAAATGATTTGCAAATCTACTTGGCCAACTTATGATGAAGAAAAAACAAAAGAAAGAAACTTCGTGATTGGAGTTCAAATCAACGGGAAACTTCGTGATGAAATACAAATTGAGCTAGATGAAGACAAAGAGAAAATCTTAGAAAAAGCTCTATCTCAAGAAAAAATTAAAAAATATATGGAAGGAAAAGAAATCGTAAAGACTATTGTCGTTCCAAACAAGATTGTCAATATTGTTATCAAATAATAAGTTCTCTATTGAGAGCTTTTTTGATGAAAGAATAGAACGAACAATTTTTTCTTTCAAAAAGGTCTTATTTTCTATATAATAGAAATATAAAGGAAGTGATTCGAATGAATGTATTACTATGGTATCCAAAATGTAGCACTTGTCAAAAAGCTAAGACAAGTTTAGAAAAAAAAGGGATTTCTTTCACCTTACGTGATATAAAAGAAGAAAATCCAACCAAAGAAGAATTGAATGCATGGTATAAAAAAAGCAATCAACCCCTAAAGAATTTTTTTAATACAAGTGGTTTATTATACAAAGAATGGAATTTAAAAGAAAAACTGTCGACAATGTCAGAAGAAGAACAATTAGAATTGTTAAGTACAAATGGAATGCTTGTAAAAAGACCACTTCTTATTATGGAAGACAAAATAATCATTGGTTTTAAAGAGAAAGAATATGAGAATTTATGAAAACGGTCTTACTCACAGGTGCTTCCTCGGGATTAGGGATTCATATAGCCGAGACTTTACTAAAAAAGGATTATTTTGTTATCTTACATTATTATCATCATGAGAAAGAAGTAAAAAATCTGTATCAGCAATATAAGCCAAACTGTATGTTATGGCAAGCTGATCTAAAAGAAGAAAAAGAAATATTGCAATTAAAAAACGTATTAGAAAAAAAGAAATTGAGAGTGGATAACCTAATCAATAATGCTGCGATGGAACACCTAAGCAATATAGAAGAAAAAAATACAGAAACAATGATAGATGTATTTAGATTAAATACAATCGCTCCATTCCTATTAAGCAAAACCTTTGGAAAAGAAATCAATGATGTAGGAGGCTCTATGATAAATATATCTTCGGATAACACAATCGATAAATACGATGAAGTAACCTTAGAATATGACGTTTCAAAAGCTGGATTAAATATGTTAACCAAAACGTTTGCCAAAATTTATCCAGAAGCAAAAGTTAATGCCATTTGTTTTGGCTGGTTAGACACAAACATGAATGATATCCCTGAAAACATCAAAAAAGAAATGGATTTTGTTCCATTCGAAGAAGCGGTAGAAAAAATATTAGATTTACTTAAAACAAAAGAAACAGGGAAAATAGAGGTGTTAAGATGAAAGAATTTTTAAACTTAAACGAAGAGACTTGGAAGTTATATGATGAAGCAACCACAAGTCTAAAAGAAAAAATGGAAGAAATAGATAAAATATGTGAACATAACTCTGCCAAAGTCATGAATGCCTTTTGGGTCTCTCATATTAGTGAGACACATTTTAACAGAACCACAGGATATGGCTACGATGACATTGGTAGAGACGCGGTTGAAAATGTTTATAAAACGATATTTAAAGCTGAAAGTGCTCTTGTGCGTAATCAATTTATATCTGGCTCCCATGCCCTTGCTAAAACACTATTTGGTATTCTAAGACCAGGTGATTTACTCTTATCCATCAGTGGGTTACCTTATGACACATTACATGAAGTGATTGGAATCAAAGAAAATCCAAGTTCTTTAAAAAGCTTTGGTGTTTCCTATCATCAAATAGAGCTAAAGAATAATGATTTTGATTATCAAGCCATTGAAAACTTTTTGAAAACAAATCAAGTAAGA
>CAYQKO010000003.1:0-26670 GCA_964418205.1 uncultured Muribaculaceae bacterium | reverse complement strand
ATTAATTTGCAGATTTTCCTTATTTTTTTGCTAAATTAATTTGTTAATCTATACAAATTTATTTGCAGATTTTCCTTATTTTTTTGCTAAATTAATTTGTTAATCTATAATTCATTTGGTATTTCAAACTTTTATTCCAACTTAAATCGATGTTTTATTTTTATCATTCAGACTATTATTCATTTATGACTCTTTTAAATCGAAATAAATATAGATTGATTATAATTAAAAGAATACTAATGAATAATATAAGCTTCCAATGAAAAATGATTAAAAAGAAATAAGAAAATATTATCACAAAAAACATTAATAAAGATAAATTATTTTTAATCAAAAAATTAGTAAATGTAATCATTAAAAGTACAACCAATAAATCATATAGAATAGATGGATAAAAATAAGAAAACTGAATACTAAAATCTTTGCAAAAAAAGGCATATACTATAAAAATAAATATACTTTTTAGAAAAAGAAACAATAAAATAGATATTAGGATTTTTATTCTTATCCAATGTTTTTCATTTAATCTTAATAAAAAATTTTCCAGCGAAAACTGATATTCATAGGAATTTATTTGAAATACATAATAAACGATTAAACAAATTTGAAATAGCTTTAGTAAAGTAGTATGAAAAGTATAATCGTAATACATTGGATCACCAATCAAAGAAAGAAAATCTTCCACTTGAATCGGAATGATACTTGAGCGCAAAAGAATTAATATGACTTGCAATATAACAAAGCTTATATATAGAATAAGCCATACAGCATTTTTTTTAAATACTTCTTTTAATATTTCTAATTCTAACTTCATTCTACACATACCTTTCTTGCTCTTTTAATGAAAATATAATATAAAATTCTGCATATTAGAAATAAGATAAATATTTCAATAATGGAACAAACTATTTCTAATAAGAATGAGGAATAATTTACATTTACAAAATAAGCTTGAGGAAAAAGAAATAAATTATAAAAATGAGATATATAGGTGTCGTTTGATATAGGAATTAAGAAAAATAAAGCATTCAGAAATGCAAAACCAACTACACCAGTTTTTCGAAATCGAACACCTATGATAAATACGATTAAATTCATTAAAATTGTTAAAATTGCCATTCTTATCATGAAGAACAAAATATAGGTTGACAAATAAATATTATAGTTATCAAGCATCACAAGATTACGATCTCCCAAAGAAAAAATCCAAGCACCAGAAATAGCTAATATCATACTAAGAAAAAATAAATATAGAGAAGAAATAATAATTTTCTTACACAATATTCTTAAAACATGCTCATAGTTTTCAAATCGTGATAAAATTTCATATTTTTTTAAAAATTCTTCGAGATTTAATAATGAATTTAAGCATAATGCTAAAAACAATAAAAGATGAAAATATGAATTTTTTAAAATAGAATCAAGACGAATCCAAAAATTAAAATTATCTCCACCTGATAAAGCTGGAATTATAACGCCAATGAATAATATGATAAATATTAACAGATTCTGTTCTTTTTTTAAATATTGTTGTGTATACAAATTATTCATTTTTTTCATTTATCGTGCCACCATCAAAATAAAATATTTTATCCGTCAATTTTTCTAAATCTTCCATAATGTGAGTACTGATAATAATCATTTTCCCACGTTGTTCTTCTTGTTTCAGAAAATCTATTATTTTATTAACAGTTGCATTTTCAACTCCATTGAAAGGTTCATCTAAAACGATAACATCTGGATCTTCCATGATTGCTTGTGCTATTCCTAATTTTTGTTTCATTCCCAAAGAATACTTTCCATATTTTTTATTTTTTTCTTGTTCCAAATTTACAATTTCTAACGATTTATTAATTTCATCGTCCGTAATTTTATTTTGAATTTTAGCCAAAATTTTTAAATTTTCAAATCCAGTTAAATCTGGAAAAAAATTGGGTCTTTCAATCAAAGCGCGTGTATTTTTTGGAAATTCTAATTTTTCATTCAAATTTTCTCCATCATATTTTATTTCTCCTGAAGTTGGTTTGTAAAAACCACAAAGTAACTTCAAAAAAACACTTTTCCCAGAACCATTTCTTCCAAACAAGCCATAAATATTTCCACTTTTAAAAGTTACAGTTACATTGCTAAGGATAGTAACATCTTTAAACTTTTTAGAAACTTCTTTAAATTCAATTGTCATTTTACTCCTTCTTTCTATTTCTAACAATTTTTTTCACAATCTATTACTAATTTTTCTTCATCTTTGTAAAGATTATATAAAATCACACCAGAAATTATCAGCAAACATGCTGGAACAATCATCATACTAATGATTCCATGTATATCATTAAATGCCAATGGATTCATTATAGTAAATACTGTAGAATAGCTGGTCTTAAAGAAAAATTGTACAATGATTCCATTTACAAACAGCTCTAAAAATAACTCTATTGCTAAAATAGACAAATAAGAAAGAATTGAGGCAACAAAGTAATTATGATGTTTTCTTGCAATACATAAACTAATGTTTACATATAGTAAAGAGCAAATACATACATTACAGATATATAATACTATAAACAGGAAAGGATGGCTCATTAATTCTACACTCCAACCAGTACTTGTTGTTGCAGTTGTAATAGCAAAGCTCCCAGTATAAAAATAGCAAAAAAGGAATGTTAAAAAGATAATAATAGGAAATATTAGCGTTGTGAAATAGGATTTCGTGATTATCTTTTTTAAAGATGATTTATAACTTTCACGAGTTAGCATATTTGGTATGGTATTATTTTTTAAATGTTTCGTAAAAATATATAAACTAGGTAAAATAACGATTAAGCTTACAATTGCAAAAAGATTTTTATAGCCGAATAGAATTATATTAGAAAAAATTGTATAAAAATCTGCCTTAGGTAAATCCGCATTTAAAGCATCCTCACATAATTCTTTATCGGATTCATCTGGGTTTTCTAAACAATACTCTATTGTTTTATTTTCTAAAGCATATATATTTTCAAATTCATTCACAGTTTTCATCACATTATATCCTGTAAAAAGGAATAAAATCACAAAAATTATTATAGTTAATTTATTTTTTTTCCAAAATAACATAAAATACCTCCATTTTATTTTTAGAGAGTTCGCTTGTTCTCTACGCCGATTGAATATCCCAGCGTGCCGTATGATATGTTGTTAGTAAAGTAAAATCATCACGCCAAATATAGAATCTATATACATCAGGACTTTCCATTGATGTTGGCCGAGTAAACGAAGCAGATTGACCTGCAACGGTAATTACTGCGTACCCAACGTTCCTCCTTCGGTAACTGGTTTTGCTGCAACTTGACAATCATTACATGGATTCGAAAGTGTAGTTATAGATGATGTATGATTATAACTCATAGTCGAAGTTTTTGTTTTTGTTCTATAATCTGTATACTGTCCATTATTTTTATCTAAATGAGGTGTAATAGTCAATGAAGATACAACTGGATAATCCGAAGCAACAGATTTTGTTAAAACAAAATCTGCAATAACTGCAAATGCTAAAATGAGGAAAGAATACTTAAAATACTTCATAATACACCTTTCCTTTCTATTTCCGTTTCAATCAAACTCTCTATGCTTCTATTCTATCACAATAATATGTGAAATCAAAACAACTTTTTATTGCACGTTATAAGTTCATTCTATTTTTTTCGTTTCTCTTATGATAAAATAAGAAATGAAAGGAAGGAATCAAAATGGATTGTTTGTTTTGTAAGATTGCTCAAAAAGAAATTGATAGTAAAATACTTTATGAGGATGAAAAATATTTAGCTTTTTTAGATATGGATCAAAAAGATGCCGAGGGACATACACTTATTATTCCTAAGAAGCATTTTACGGATTATACGGAGCTTGATTCTGAAACTTTAATGGATATGTTTTTGATTGCGAAAAAGTTAACTCCTACTTTAATGAAAAAATTAAAGAAAACTGGTTGTACTTTTCTCATTAATTATGGAAATTCTCAAGTGATTAAGCATGTTCATTTGCATATTTTACCCGATTTTCAGTATGGAACTCGTGAAAAAAGCCAAGAGGAAGTTTATGATATATTAAAAGATTGACATTTAGCCAATCTTTTTCTTTGAAGTTTTAGGTTTTAAAATAAAGATATTATAAGGGTTTTTCATGAAGTCATGCATCACCGTTTTTATTTTGGATATGGTAATGCTTTCTAAAATTTTCTTTTCGTTATCGATAATTTTTTGGTACATATTCAAGCAATAAACAAAGTAATCATTTACATTTTCCACATCTTCGTAATATAAGATTAAATTAGCAATTTCTGCTTTTATTTTTCTTTTGATGTCTTTTTCATTGATTTCAATATGATTTAATTTGTCTATTAAAATTGGGGTTAATTCATCCGGATATTTTGTCTTAGCAACAACTTGAAGAATGATATAGTCTCTTTCGATATAGGCTTGAGTTGCCAAGGAAACTGCTAGTTTTTGATCTAGTATTTCTTCTTTAAATAAGGAAGTACTTCCAAAGTTTGCTAAAAGGGTTACATTAAATATATCTAAGACCGCTAGAATTTCTTCTTCTTCAAATTTGTTTTTTGGAATTTTTATAGAAATATAAACTTTAGGTATTTCTACATTTGCTTCTAATTCCATATATTCTTTTACAACTTTTTTTGGTTCTCTATAGTGTTCTTTTTTAGGTTTTTTCCATTCTTTAAAGTTTTTCTTTTTTTGATTTTCTTTCACGGTATGAAAGACTACTCTAGGATCTACATTACCAGTCACAACAAGAAAACTATTTTCTGGATGATAAAAAGTTTGATAAAATTCTTCTAAATCTTTCAGTTCCATTTTTTTTATATCTTCTTCTGTTCCGACGCCACTAATGGCATTATGGTATTTTGAGAATAGACAAGCATTTATACTTAACATTGCTACTCGGGCATTGTTATCATTTTGCATTCTTGCTTCTTCTAGGATAGGCCCTTTTTCACTTATGAAAGCTTCTTCACTAAATTCTTTTTCTTGAATGGCATCTAATAATAGATTTAAGTTTTCTTCTAAATTTGTAGTTCCAACAAATTCATAGACCGTTTTATCAGGATATGTTGCTGCATTTGAAAAAGCTTCTAGTTCTTGAAATTTAGATAGTAAAGAAGTGCCATCGCTATTTTTACACATCATATGTTCTAGAAAGTGAGCAGTTCCAGTAGGTACTGTCATTTTCTTGTTTCCCCGTGTAAAATGAATATCCTCTGCTCCACAGCGATAAACCAAGGAAGCTTTAAAAGCATTGGCTTTTTTGTTTACCCAAACATACACGTCTAAACCATTTTCGCATGTGTCTTGATAAACTACTTCATCTAAACCTTTTAATTTAATTTCTTTCATGACTTTCCTCCTCTAAAACATATTGACAAATTTTGATTAATTTTTTCCCGAATTTTTTTAAATCTTTTAAGGTGATTTGAGGAATATTTGTCACATAGTCTTGATACATTGGACTTCCATTTAATTCATGGAAATAATAGTTATCCATCAAGCCATATATGCTATCTTCTCTTAATTTTAAATCCGCTAGGAATTTTCTCTTTTGAATTTCAATAAAGTCTTCATCGATTTTCCCAGAAGCCATTTCCGAAATTGCTTTTTCGATACAAGCGACTGCTTCTTTGACATTTTCTTTACTTAATCCTACATAGATAGTACATAAAAAGTCATTTGGATTCATCTGGCAACCACAGTAATAACATAAGGAATGTTCGATTCTTAAATATTTGGTTAACTTATCATTCATTCCGGAAGAAGCCCCTAAGATTCGACCAAAAATACTCACTACATAATTACGTTCCCATTCCGTTAGTGAATTTAACTTGTAATACATCACTAGCTGGGTTTGATTGTATGGACCGTTTACCGTAACGCTTTTAAACTCTTTCGTTTCAATGTTTGTTTGAAATGGAATTTTATCTAAAACTATGGATGGTTTGTAGAAATATTTTTTGATGTATTTTACTACCTCGTCCATCGAAAGATTCCCAATGATTAAAATGTCACAAGAGCTATTTTCCAACAGACCATCGTATTCGAAAGATACTGTTTCTTCTGTTACTTCGTCTAATTCTTCATGACTTCCTAAAAGACGTTTACTTAAAATACTATCGCCAAAGAATTCTTTTTTGCTTTCCATTAAAGCATAAGACGTTGGTTTTTCTTTATATTCTTCTAAAGCAACATGAGCTTGTTCTTTAAAGAGTTTAAAACTTTTTTCATCCCACTTTCCATTTTCACGGTGAGGATTTTGTAATAGTTCAAAACAAAAAGCTATATTATTTTCTAGATAATCTTTTTCTTTGATATATTTCGGATTTAAAAAGTCTATCGAAAAAGAGGTAAATAAGTTTTCTCCTACTCGTCCTAAGTTTCCTGTTAAATACGGATTGTATAGTTCTTCTTTTTGAATTTTCATTTCTCTTTGAGTGGGATATTTCGAAGAGGTATACCCCATTAAGTTTACTAGTAAGTTACGGGCAGATAAGTTCACATTTTGAATGTTCTCACGGAAAGTAATTTCCATATAACAATTTTTAAATCGGTCTGTAGTTATGGTATAAATATTATAGCTATCATAATTATATTTTTTATAAATCATAGGTTTCCTCCAAATTCTTATCACAAAGTAAGAAGTAATCATCTGTCATTCCAGCAATAAAATCAATTACTTTTCTTTCCTTGGAAGTTGAGTTGATGTACTCGGCTACTTTATAGTTTAAAAAATCCGTATATATTTTGGATTGAGTGTTTTCTTTTTCTATATCATGAAGAAAGGTTTCAAATAATTTATTGTACATATGAATGATTTTCTCTTGTTCTTCTTTGGTTAATGATTTATCATAGATGTTTTCATAATTAAATTTTTTTAAGGCTTTCATAGCTTCAAAAACGTTATCACTTAATTTTAAGTATGGTTTTCCTAAACTATTTTCTATTAAATCAACAATAATAGTATTTACAATATCTTTGGTTTTTACTCCTAAAATATCCCTAATATGTATTGGAATATCCTCTCTTTTAATAATTTTTAAGATGCAAGCATCTTCAATGTCTTTTCCTAAATAACCAATGATATCACTTACTCTTACAACACATCCTTCTAAAGTCATAGGTACTAATGTTTTTACAAAGTCTTTTTCGTTGTATGTTTTTTGATATTGTTCTAGAAAGATTTCCTTTGTTTTCGGTACTGGTCTATATTCTTGGAGTTCTAATTCTCCATTATGACATAGGATAGCATCTAAAACTTGTAAAGTGATATTTTTCCCTAAGCCTTTGTTTTCTAAATTCATTAATATACGAACACTTTCCACGTTATGGTTAAAGTATCCTTCGTTATGTTTTAAACTTAACTCATTTAGAACAGATTCGCCAAAATGGCCAAATGGAACGTGTCCTAAGTCATGCCCTAAGGAAGCAGCTTCGATTAAGTCTTCGTTTAAACCAAGAGCCCTGCCAATGGTTCTTGCAATTTTACTAACGTATTGCACGTGTAACATTCTTTTGGTGATATGATCATTTCTATTCCTAGGAAACACTTGGGTTTTGTCGCTGTAGCGAATAAAAGCGTAACTGTAAAGTATGCGATCAATATCTCGGAAAAAAGGACTTCGTATATCTTTTTCTTCCTCTTTGAAACGAATTGCTTCCTCATCATTCGTAGCATACTTACTCATATTGATGTTATGACGTGCCATATTTTTTGCTAATAAGTCATTCATAAATACCTCCTACTTCTATGGTAACATATATTTGTTCGCGCTTAAAAAAGTTGTTTTTTTAAACAACTATCTAAAAAACAGTAAGTATACTAAAAAGATAAGATAGATTGCGAAACAAACGATACCATTTATTCTACTTTTTTTCTCTTCTTTTTGTTGAATTCCTACAGCCATGGCAATTAGAATACCTCCGATTAAACCACCAATATGTGCTGCATTATCAATTCCAGAAATCATAAATCCTAAAACTAAGTTAATTAGGATTAATGGAATAATTTGACTGTTCATAACGCTTCCAAGATAAACTCGGTACTGAGATCCAAAATATACTAGGGCTCCTAATAAACCAAAGATTGCTCCGGAAGCACCAACACTGATGGAATTTGGTAAAATGATTGCACTCATTAAACTGGCACATATCATACTTCCAAAATAAATCAACAAGAATTTCCATTTTCCTGCAAAGGTTTCTAGTTGGGTTCCAATAATATATAAGGAATACATATTAAATAATAAGTGTAAAATACCACCATGTAAAAAGCCTGCGGTGATGAGTCTCCAAACTTCTCCACTTTGGACAAGGTAAGAATTTAAGGCACCATATTTTAGTAAGGCAATCCCACTAAGTGTTCCCTTTGATAAAACATAAGTGATGAAAAAAACAACAACATTGATAAGTATTAAAATATTAGTAACAATAATTTTCTTTGGTTTGAAAATACGTTCATATACTTTATTTTCTTTTTCGGTCTTTTGATTGATATCATTCGCTACATTAAGCATTAAATCAAAACCTTGTTCTTCAGATAATAATTTTTCATTGATGTTCGGAAACGTTTCTAGTAACGAATTATCTACTATTTTTTTTGGATTTTTAAGAAAGACAGAATTGATTTTTTTGTTTTCTTCTGTTAATTTAATATCTTCGTTTACATCGAGTAATATATTTAAAGCATTCATGGAGAAAGACAAAGTTTTTCTTTTTACTTGTCTCATAACACTACTTAATTTTACTAAATCAAATTCATATTGTTCTTCGTTATGTATATAATTTGCATTGATACGAATAATTTTATATGGTCCGTCTTGATTCTGTAACCAAATCTCATCTTTTACACCATTTACTACCATAGGACTATAATTTTCTTCTGTTACAAAATAATGAACTAAACGCATAATAAGTTCATCTTTTTTAGCCATTGTAATCATAATATTACCTCCTATGTATACTATTTTACTAAAAATCATAAGATTAGTAAAGAGGTGAAGAGTTATGTTTTACTACCTTATCTTGCTGATTTTGAGTACTTTTTCCATTGGTATTTCCATTGTGAAAACTTTTTTAAAAGAAAACAAAACCAATGATTTGTTGTTTTTAGTTTTTGGAAATTGTATTTTTCTTTTTGCTACTACGGCTTTTTATTTTACTTTTCAAGAATTACTTCTTAGCTTCTGTTCTTCCTTTTTCCTACTTATTTATGCTATATTATTATTCCTACAATTAAAAAAGATAAATAAGCAAACCACTTTATTGGAGTATCCTTATCTATTTTTTACTTTTTCTCTTCTATTTGTGTTTTTCTGGTTCATTTTCTTTTAAGAAAGCGAATCCAAAAATTGTTGAAATTCTTTTGGTAAGTCCACTTTAAAATGAAGCTTTTCTTTGGTAATCGGTTCTGTAAAAGTAATCTCACTGGAATGTAAAAATTGGCCAAATCCTTTTATGATTTCTTTATCATAAACTGGATCGTTATATAAAGGGTAACCAATATAGGCTAGATGCACTCTGATTTGGTGAGTTCTTCCAGTTTCTAAGATACATTCTATTAAAGTATAATTTTTATATCTTTTTAAAACTTTTACTCTGGTAATAGCTTTTTTACTGTGGTTTGCTGTAACAGCCATTTTTTTACGATTCACCTCGTCTCTTCCAATCGGAGCATCGATTACAATAGAGTTATTTTTTAAAACACCTTTTACTAAGGCAATATATTTTCTTTCTATTCTTTTGTGTTTAAAGTCATCAGCTAATAATTGATGGGCTTCATTCGTCTTAGCAACTAGCATTAAACCTGATGTGTCTTTATCGATACGATGGACAATACCAGGACGATATTCTTCCCCCATTTCACTTAGGTTCGTATAATGTAAAAGACCATTTACTAATGTATGACTTTTGTTTCCACTTCCTGGATGAACGACTAAACCAGATGGCTTATTGATGACTAAGACATTTTCTGATTCGTATACGATATCTAAATCCATTTCTTCTGGTTCTAAATCTTGTTGTTCTTTGTATTCTTTGACAATGGCAATTTCATCTTTTAATTTCAAGGAATAGGATGGTTTTACTTTTTTTTGATTTACTCTGATACAGTCATTGTCAAACATTTTTAAGATGAAACTCCGGGATAAACCCATTTTTTCACTTAAATATTTATCGATTCTCTCTTTTTCTTGGTCGCTTATGTATACTTCCATTTTCTTTTTCCTCTCTTTCTAAGACAATAATAAGTAGAATGGCTCCACATACAATGAAGATATCTGCAAAGTTGAATACGGGAAATTGATAATGAAAAAGGCGGACACTAAAAAAATCTTTGACATATCCAAAAACGATACGATCTATTAGGTTTCCTAATGTTCCTGCGTATAACAAACTATAGCTTATACTTTTTTGTTTGCTATCATGTATTGTTGGGTACATATAAATTAGTATGCCCAGGATTAGAAAACTTAGGATTATTAAAAACCAAACGTTACCACTTAAGATACTCCAAGCAGCACCAGTATTGTATGTGATATCTAGTTTAAAAAAATTGGGAATAATTTGAATGCTTCCTTGAGTTAATATACTTTCTAATAGAAATTTGCTTCCTTGGTCTATTATGAGTAAAATGCATACAATTAAAATTTCTATCTTTTTCATAAAAATGCCTTCCTCTTATGTATTATAGCATGTTAAGAAAAAAAGAACTATTCTTTTAAGCAAATTAGTTCTTCATAACATTTTTTGATTAATTCTAGATTCTTTTCGTCTTCTAAGAGTTTTTTACTTCGTTCACTTTCTAAAAATTTTATTAAGGAATTTTTTAAGTATTCTACACTGGTTAAAATAGCATATCGATAATTTTCAATTTCTTTTTGAAATAATTTTGTTATTTCGGTGGGAATTGGTTCTAGGATTTCTTCGTCTTTGGTTTCTTTGTAAGATAAGGCTTCGTTTTCATAATTTAATCCTAGAGTAATTTTTTGGGTATCCGTAAGCGATATATTTTGCCCAATCATAACTTTTTCTTGGACGTCATATTCAAAACGAGCAAGAACTTCATAGGGAAGTTTTATTTTTAAAGCATATAGTTTTTCACTTGGGTATAAGTTCATACACACATCTTGAAATGTGGGAATTCCTGCAAAAACATATAAAGTTCTTTTGTTCTTTTCTTTTAATATTCCTTCGATATTTTTTTTACTTGAAATGTAATACAAACCATCGTTATAAGCTTTTTTGATAATTTCACGAGATAAGAGTAGTGGATCTTCATAGGCTCGATCACCATACATGTATGTTAAAAAGTAACTTGTTAAAATGATCTTTATTTCCATATATACACTCTTTCTACTCTATAAGTATACAATAAGTTTACATCAGAATTCAACTAAAATTACATCCGTTCCTATTTTTTTTATTTGATGAAATGTAATGGTTTGTTCGGAATTTATTTTCCAAAAATGCCAAAACTTACGATCTAAGATAATAAAGTATTCTATTTGTCCATTTTCATCTATAAATGCATCTATAATACGTCCAAGCCTTTTTCCATCTTCCATGTTTACAATATCTTTTCTTTGTAAATCGGATAAATTCATACAACCACCTATTAAATGATATGATTTTGAAAAAAAATTACGACATTTTGCTATCGCCTGTTAAGTAATCAATTTCGATTCCCTCTTGAACATTGTAAACGTAAATGTAGAAGGATATCCCTTGTCCATGATCTTCTATCGAATAAGCTTCCATCACTACTCCACTTGCTAGCAAGTTTTCTCCATCAAAAATAGGTGTAACACGATATAAAACATGATTTTCTGTTTCTTTTACGTAAGTTGCTACTTTGTTTTCATAGTCAAGCATTGCTCCAATGTTCATTTGTCTTGTACAAGTGATTAAATTTTTTTCGTTTGCATTTTCCCCAGTTAACTGATATCCAATTAAGTGGCAGCGATTATATAGGTATTTTCCATTTACAGAGTCATATTTTACGGTATGCCAACCAGTAGGTTTTATCATTCCAATGCTACCCCGTTCTTCTGTAGGCATCGTATCTATTCCAACTAAGGCATAGGCTGTACCACATCTTCCTAGAGAATCTAATTCACTATAAGTTTCAAAGGTTTCTGTCGTGTATTCTTCTTCTTTAAATGTTGGAATGTTATCATTTAAAATGACATAATCTTCTCCAGAATACTCCGGAATATTTTCGAGGCTGTAACTGACACTGGAAGATGCAAAACCAAAATATTGCTCTAAATCTCCATAAAAAACTGAAGTGATTAAACTTATTATTAAAAATAAAATGATACTTATTTGTACTGCATAGGATTTCTTTTGCTTTCTTTTTCTTCTTTTTGCCATATAACTTACTCCTTTATTTTAATTTGCATGCCACTTATACTAACTCTTTTGATTCGTTAAAGTATGGTTTGTATCCAATTGTGCCAAGTGGCATCGTGTAATATTTATCTGTTTTTACATTGTATATTAGAACATACATAGATGTATTGATGAGTTGTTCCCATTTTTGTACAGAAGTAAATTTATGATTCGAATTACTAGGTGTTTCTGTAAACTCGAAATTCTTTCCATCGATGAAACGATAATCGCCATTGGATTGTAAGTATTCTTGAACAGTCGACACATAAAAATCATCTGTCTCGGTTTATGAAACATACTACTTTTCAAAAGAAATCTATTTCTTTTTTTTCAAAGTATTCCTTTTTTCTTCATAAGTTTCTCCATTCTTTGTTTTTATCATAGAATTTCCGAATACTTTTTCTTCTTTTGTTGCAATCCGTTCATAATTCTTATTCTCATAATTCGTTTTCCCAGTGAATACGTTATAAGTTCCTTTTCCTATCACACGATTACTAGAATCTTTTACTACTTCATCCCCAAAGACATCTTTTTCTACTTTTGCAAGGACTACACCATCCTTCTTATATATTTTTTCTCCAAATATATTTTCCTCTACTTTTATATCTTTATCATCGGCGCCTTCTGAAACAGGTAAGTTATCATATTCAGTAATTGGATCAATTTTCTTTCTTAAAATTCGAATGATTTGCCATAACAGCCAAAGAAGAATCAAAACCAAGAGTACAATGCAAATAATATCTATCCATTTCTCTATCTTTATTGCTTCGAATCCCTCAGGACTAGTATCCCCATATTTTTTGATTCTGGAAGACGATACTTGAGTTCCAACATACATTGCAAGAAGAGGCACGATTGCTAGAACAACTGCAGTAAATGTCTGCAACAAAATATTTCGAATCAAGTGAATCAAAGATTTCAATTTTTTCACAAAACAACACTCACTTTCCCTTACATTATACTACATTTTTACTTGAAAAAGCCATGGTCTTCCACAAAATATTACAATATGGTAAGGAAATGTAAATCAGAAATAAACAAAAATGTATTTTTTCATTTCTTTCTACCTCTGTTTCCTTAAACCCAATATTTCGCAAGTTATTTCATTTATTTCCGCTGGTATATAGTAAGATGAATGGCCTATTTATTTAAATAAACACTTAAAAGTTTCAATAACTAAATGATAAGCAGACTTTCTTCTTTTCCTTCTTCTATGTTATCTATTTCTAAATCTTTTCATGTCCCATTTTAGTAATTCCTTCCCTAATTCTTTTAAGGATAATAAATCTAATTTCCCTTTCTTTAATTAAATCTTTCTCATACTTCATATTTTGATTCTATATTTTTTGATGTTTTTTTTATTGTATCTAGTTGATTTATTCCATCCTATCATGAAGCCAAAAAATATGGTTGAACTTTACAAACAAATTTTGCACTTTGAAAACAGAATCAATACTTAATTTCGTCTTACTTTTATGATATCGTCTTTTGCTAACTCTCCCACTGATAAGGTGGAATTGACATCATGATTTTGAAAGTTTTGTTCTACTCTTTTTTCATCATAATTCGCATAGCAATATTTACAAAAATGTCTGCAAGAATTGTACTCTCCAATATCGACTAATTGGACACATTGACATTTTTTCTCTTTTCTAGCTTTCCAACTTTTATATTCTTTCCCAGTTAAACTATACGCTAATTCCCTTGGAATACAATCTTTTTTTAAGAAACCATATTCTACTAAATTTTTCTCTTCAAAACAGGTCTGAACTGTCATATTATATTCTTTTGCAATTTTACTAAAAGATACGCCGATTTCTTTATAATCTTCTTCTGTAAACTCACGAAATTTTAAAACACTTTTGTTCTTTCGTACATTTTTATAATCATCTAGAAAAGAAATGATTATTTGACTCACATAACCATTTAATAAAGAACACATTTTAGCAAATGCTTTTTTATGATATAGAAGACTATATTTTTCACTTAAAAATATAGGATCATAACGTACCCATAAATTTTCTTTTCCAACAATAGAAGAAAGTTTTTTTATTGCATTAATAATTTCTTTTTTATCTGGTACATTAGGTTCAATATCTTTTTTATACGGTGTTAAGGTAACATGAAATAAAATAGGTTGTTTAAACTTCTGTAAATGTTCTAAAATTGGAATTGGATTTTTCGTACAAAAAAGTAATAAATCTACATCTTCAAAGTAAATGCGACTTACTAATTTTTCATTGAATGGATTGCGGGTGTCCACATATCCCTCTTCGTATCTTTTTAATAACCAAGGAGTATAAAAAGCTACGATATCGGTTCTACCACTTATATTTAAAATCATAGTAATCCCTTCTTTTCTAAGAGGTAGTGTTTATATTGTTTTACTTTGTTTTTCTCTTTATTTCTAATTTTTTTCTTTCTTTTTCTAATTCCTTTAAACTTTTCTTAGGAGTTGGTAATTCTTCAGGCATTGTTCCACCTAATTCTTTTATTGTTTCCCTTATTTTACTCCCCACTTCATAATGAACTTGATTTGCTTCTGTTTCAGTTTTAATATTTTCCTTCTTTAATTTTTGTTCTGTTTGTGAAATTCGAAATAAATTGGCAATTAATTCATCACTTCCCATATTATCTAATATATCTTCCCGATATCTAAGTTTCTTTCTTTTTGCAATATCATCTGCGGTTTCCCCATTATAAAGTCCTTTATATCCATAATTATGAAATTTATCATAATTTTTAACACCAGCTTCTTTAGCAGCTTGATTTAATGAATAATTGCCTTTTTTCGTTAAACTTCTTTGATAAAATCTTTTTTCATCTTCCGTTAACTCACTATATTCGAACTCACTCATTTCTTGTTTTCGCGTTTGTATAGCAAAGTATGTTTGAGCAAGAGCAATTACATCTTTCCTAGAATCTCCATTTTGAGCAATCAGATAGCAAGCATATCTGCTTAACTTATACTCATTAATCTTTTTTGAGGCACCTTTGGGCATTTTTATCGTTTTGTCGATGTCGACAAAATGTTCTGAAACTTCGGTTTTACTATTCATACAAGCATTTTTAGCCTTATGAATAACTCCCTCAAATTTTCGCCATTCTTTATAATTTAAAACAACTTGTAATTCCCTAGCATACCAATATTCATAACCATTCTCGTCAATATGCTTTATCTCTTCAAAAGTAGTATTATTTTTCATACCTGTATTTATTATTTTATTCAAAAGAATTCCCCCTTCGTATTAATTAGATTGTACCATAGATTTGTTTTATTTCAAAATTTTTTTGAAACATTTGTTTTGTTTTATGTTCGTATTTTTTATATAATCTCTTTCAAATTCATTTTCAAGTATATCCATATGCACATTCAAATCTTCTTCCATAGGTAATTTTCCTTAATAATATTTACCATAATATCATCCTTTCTTTTGAATGGTTTTGTAAACGCAAAAAAAACGAATCCATTTCTGAATTCGTTGTATGTCAAGCCCAAACTATAAAAGTTCGAGCAGAATTCCTTTTGGTAGCGAGAGAGGGGATTGAACCCCCGACCTATCGGGTATGAACCGATCGCTCTAGCCAGCTGAGCTATCTCGCCATAAAAACAAGATGATTATAACAAAATAATCTTTTTGGTGCAAGAATTATTTCGTTTTTTTCTTGTCGTAATATTTTTTATTTAAGTATTTTACTTTTACTCCACGTTCTAAAGCAAACATCTTTTTTACACCATCTGGTAAATTTTTCTTATAAACTTTCATATAAACCTCACATTCCTTTCACTTCGTTCAAGGCACACATAGTAATGAAAACTAAAAGTGTTTTCAGACTAAATCCCTCCGATTACAAGATTATACCAAAAAAAACGAATAGATACAATAAAAATTATATCCAACGTGCAATTGTAATCTTCCTTGTTGAATTTTCTAAATAGTTGTCAAAAATATGCAATATACTAAAAACAATAGCCTTTAAGCTTTCAAAAAATGTAAGTCCCTTTTTTATTTTTACATGAATAATTTCGGTTCTTAATTCTTTTCTAAATTGGTAATCATCTATATATCTTCCTAAAACATAATCTATTTCTGAAACACTTTTCATTTCTTGGATATCATTTATATCAACTTTAAATATATAATCGCGATATATTTTAATAATTTTAGCCGTTATTAAGTCATCTTTTGTATAATCAAAATTTACTATACGATTAAAATTTGGACATTTTTTCAATACTTCTTTATTGTTATCTACTTCCATCTTTCACCAACCCTTTACTACTTTAATTCAAGAATACAACAAAAGATGGAAAATATCAAGAAAAATTGTTATAATTAGGTAAGAATAGGATGTGAGCTATGAAAAAAAAGAAAAAACTTAAGTTGAAAAAGCAAGCCTACTATCTCTTTGCTTTTCTTGTAGTGATAATTGTGTCTGTTATTCTTGGTATAAACTACTATAATGATTATCAATATAAACAGACTATAGAATACAAATTTTTAGAAAAAGGATATTCTTTCAGTGATAGCCAGCTGATACAAGAAAAACTATCGGATGAAAACGTGAATAAACTTTTAAATGAGGATAAAAATGAATCTATTATTTCTTTATTAGAGCAAAAATATTTTCTAGAAAAAAATTTGGATACTTATTTATCCTATATTGCGAAAGAAGAAACAACGGATTATAAGGATGTCATCGCGATTGTAAATGTTCATGCTGAGAATAAATGGTACGCGATTGAACTTGAAAGCGATACATCTTTAAATGAACTTATGAATGTCAATAAATTCTATGCTTTATCTAGTGCTTATACCCCAGAAAACTTAAAAAGTATTTCTTTGGATTACTCTTATGGAAATTATGGAGACAATCAGCTTATTGATTATGCATATGAAAAATTTATAGATCTTTGGCAAGCTGCAAATGAAGCAGGACATTATTTCATGGTGAATTCTAGTTATCGAAATTATGAAGATCAAAAAGAAACATATGATAATCTCAAAAATACTCTTGGTGAGAGAAAAGCAGATGAAATTGCAGCACATGCGGGCCACTCCGAACATCAAAGTGGGCTTGTTGTAGATATGACTAGCAAAGACGCACCGAATGCTAGTACTTTTAAAGAAAGTGAAGCTTATCAATGGTTAAAGGAAAATGCCTACAAGTATGGTTGGATTGAAAGATATCCAGAAGAAAAAACTTATTTGACAGGTTATTCTGCTGAATCATGGCATTGGCGTTATGTAGGAGTTGAAGCCGCAACTATAATGTATGAAGAAGATATTACATTTGATGAATACTATGCTTATTATGTTGAAAAATAGAGCAAAATCACTGCTCTATTTTAAAATACTATAAAGGACGTTAAAAAATTCTTCTTCTGTAAAACCATACATTTCTAAAGTAATCCACATATCATGAGCAAAAAAATTTGCAATCACTTTATTCTTATCTTTGAAAAGAATAACATCACTTCCAAAGACTTGAGAAGCATTTTCATTATCAAAATTTAGTTCCTGAGCACCTGTATAACACCACCAATCACGAGGGCCAGTATTTTTCTTTCCGATACTCATTTGCAAGTATTTCGAATTTTCTTTCCCATACACTTCATAATGAACTGGTGTAGCTCTAGTAGAGCTTAAACATTCTGTCATGTATCCCATTTCATAATTCATATTTTGAGGTAACGCAACATTAGAAAACCATGTTAACTCTGTAGATAAATCGATTTCTACTAAACCAGCACAAATATCAGCGGTAGTATTTTCGGACACACCAAGCTCATTCCAAAAAATATTATCTTCTATAGATTCCGTGGTTACTTGAAATGTAAAAAGGAAGATACAAATCATGCAACCTAAAACTGTTATAAAACTTAGAACTGGGAAAAATACCTTTTTCTTTGTTTTTTTCTCTACTTTTTTTAAAATGAAATTAAAATTTTCTTCTTTCGAATTTCTCATCTTAATTCCTCCTTTATTTCTTTAAAGGTTCGATATAAATAGTTTTTTACTTGTGATTCACTTAAAGATAGACTTTTCGAAATTTCTTTTACTGACATACCTAAATAATATAAATAAATACTTTTTTGAATTTCAATATTCTTTTTCTTTAAAAAATCCCAAAGTTCTTCTAATGTAATTTTAGATAACACATCTTCTTCTATACATGAACTATTTACAAGAAAACTATCATCAAAAGAGATTTCTTTTTTTAATTTATACTCTTTTTTTAGCAAGTTCCAGCCGACTTTAAATAAATATGCTTTTTTATCCTGTATATCTTTCTTCTTCATCATTTCATATACTTTAACATAAGCATTTTGTAAGATATCATCTACGGAATCTAACCTAGGTGCATTTAAAATTAAAAATTTACAAAAAGAAGAATATGTTTCCTCATAAAACTTTGCAAAATCCTCCATATCATCACCTTCACTATATAAGAGTTGAAAGACATAAAAAAGTTTCAAAAAAGTAGTTTTATTCTAAAAAACTACTAATATGAACAGTGGAATAATTGGAATGATCCATGACATCATTTAATACATCAATTGTATCATCAATGATTACAAAATATTTATCTTCTAAATCAGGCATAAGTTGTTGAATCTTTTTTATGACATTTAACTTTTCTTCATTTTTATTCACCACATAAACATGTTCTGGTTTTATTCCATAATTTCTTTCTAAAAATAATTCTTTTTGTTTCTTTTCCTCTTCATTTAAGATTTTTGTAGCCACAAAAATGCGGTTCTTATCTTTATTTTTCAAAAAACCTTTCATTGTAGGTATTGCTAAGGAATCCTTGTAATAGTTATGATTTTGAATAGCTTTCTGCCATTCTTCGTCATTGTAGTAATAGTGATTATATTCTCCAAATTCTAATTTAGCTAGTACACCATCGACGTCAAATATGTATACTGTTTTGTCACTTGAAAATAATTCATGTATTCTGCTTTCAACCATAAAGCCACCATCTTTCTATATTTCATTATATCAAAGGTTTTATAAATATGCTTCATTATTTTTCCAATTTTATTGTTCGAATGAATTCTCGACTTTTTTCTGGTAATTCATCAAAACGAATGCTTTTGAAATTTCGATAAATATTGTTAAACGAAGAATTAGGATTTCGTAATATTTCATCTAATTGAGATTTAAAAGTATTTGAAAGGGAATCCAAATATTCAAAATTTATAGGTTGTTCTAAAATAGAAGCATACTCTCTTTTTCTTCTAGTTGTATGAAAAAACATGAGATTTCTAATAAAAAATCGAATCATAAAATCTTCTAAATCTTTGGTGTTAGACATATCTTGATTCCCATATTTTTGATATATGTATTTCAATTTTTTTAAGATTAGTATTTTTCGCTCACTATGATCTTGTTGAAATAATAATTGTAATATGCCATTAGCAATATCACCATTGATTTTCAAAAATTTAGATTCATACCTTGGAAAGCTATGCTCTTTTATGAACTCCTTGTTAATGAATTGTTCCAATGTGCTTGTTCCATAGTATGAAATAAAGTCGGTATCACGATAAACGTCTAATGGTATCAAGTTTGAATCAAAACAGCCTTTATATACCTCTCCTTTTCTACTTGCATATAATATTTTAAAAATTTCCATGTTTGAAATGTTTTTATGAAGAGATATGTGAAGTTCATCAATTGTTTGAACAGCTGTGTAAACAGTATGGAATATTTCTTTCAATATAGCACTATTTTTATTTTTAGATATATTTTCATTATACATTAAGCTTATATCCAAATCCGAAAAATTAGAAATATATCCATATTTTTTATATAATGGAAACGATCCTTGAACGCAAAAAGTATCATAATATGGTGTCATTGCTTGTAACATTATTGAATATATGTAATCTGAAATAATTAAACTAGGATTGATATTTTTTTTTGTTTTTAAAAACTCTAATATATTTTCAAATTCTTTCGAATTTATTATTAATGTTTCCGTTTTTTCTTCCTCTATTTTTTCTGTATATCCTATTAATAATGGCTTGTAATCTTGAGCTTCGCAGCAAACATTGATAAAAGGTTTATCGCCTATTTCTTTTGTATGAATATGTCCATGATAATTGGTTCCTTTACTGTTGTTGAATTCTCTAACTAAAAATTCAAAGTATATTTCATTGCATTCTCCTTTTTGTAAGGGGTAATGGGATAAATATTTATTATCTATTTTTACAGGATTCATAAATATTCCTTCAAATCCTAGATCTCCATAACTATGAATTAAGTTTTCTTCATCATGGTTACCTAATAATAAATATTTGTGACCCTTCATTTGACTTAAAATATCTTTTATTGCAGTTTTTTTAAAAGAAAAATCTCCTAAAAAAATCACTACATCTTCATTCTTTATAACTTTATTATGCTCATCTATTATGTGCCTATTCATTTCATTAACATCACGAAATTCTAATCTTTGGTATTGAATAATATTAGAATGATAAAAATGATGATCACTTATTACATAAATTTTACTATTTGGATGTCTTTTACACAAAAGTTTATATATATCTTTATAGTATGAGAATGTCATATGCTTTTTCCCTTTCGTTAAGAACTATTCTATAATAAGGAAATCTGAAAGTCAAAAGTTTTATGATTTTCGTTTCTGTGTTTTATGAAAAACCTACAAAATGATTTTTGCATTTTTTTTATTATTCCCAATATTCTGTATAATTTCCATCTTCTTTATAATAGTCATCCATTCGAATTACGTATACTAATTCAGGATTATTGATTAATTCTTGATAGCTATATTCATGCATTACTAGTCCGTTATAATAAGTTGTAGATTCAAAAACATAGATATATCCTTCTTTTAACCCTCCAATCAGACCAACGTGCCCTTCTGAGCCAATAAGATCACCTGCTTTTAATGTTTTACTTTGTAATAAACTCCAAGTAATTGGAACTTGAGAACCCAAATCACCAAAGCCATCATGGTAATAAGAATTACTTCCTGCTCCGGTATCCTTAGGATTAAACCCTCCATTATACATTGCCCATGCTACCGCACCACTGCAATCTAGTCCATTAGGATATTTTTTCCACGGTTCAAAGCCTGCTTCATCTTGCCAATTCATTAAAGGACATCCCCATATAGCTGGTCCCCATCCATTTGAATTTGCATCTAATTCAGCATACTTGTAGGTATTTAAATACAACCCTTGATGATAGTATCTTCCTTCTGCGTCCACATATCTACCACCAGTATTATTGTTTAATCTACCATTTTCAAAAAAATAATTAATTTGATAAGGAAACTCTAATGTTAAAAATCTTAATGCGGTAACTACTCCAGCACGAGTTTGATAACCTGCTTTTTCAATTTTATATTTTAATATTTGATCTAATAATTCATTTTGTTCTTGAGTGTATATATTACAAGCTAAAGATTGTTTGTTTTTTGTTATTTTTGGAGTAGTAATCAAAGAAGTAACCGTTACAGGAATATCTTTTGATATGTTTCCTATTTGGATGGTTAGAACAACTTCTCCATCTTGTATACCATAAATTTTATTTTCTTCTGTCCTTAAAATACTTTCGTTTGAACTGGATAAAATAGCTTCAATATTGGGATTACCAATTTTGTTTATCTCTGTCTTTATTTTCTTTTCTTCTCCTACCGCTACAAATGCAAAGTCTTCTACTACTTCAAAAGATAATACTTCATTTATATTAGGATTAACATTTTGTTCCAAAGTTTCAAACTTAGTATAAATTTTTAAAGTGCTTTCTTCATTTAAAACTTTCAGAGTACAACTTTTCTCTTGAATAAAAACAGTTTCTAAACTACTATCACACATACCTTTCATTTTATGTGTAAATTGGATTGTTATAAAGGTATCTTCTTCGTTATGTGAGTACGAAATATTTTGAATTTCAATGGAAAAATTATATTGATAATAAACCCAAAAAAAGACACCACTGAATAGCATTAAAATAAGAATGGCAAACAATACTTTTTTCATTATAATCTCCTACACTCTATCTCACTTAGAATAACATATTTTTTTTAGCTTTTCAATTTTCTTTTACCATTTCTTAGGACACATTTTTCGACTTAATTTCATTTCCTGTTCCAAATCTATTTCTACCAATTCTTCTGTAACTTTATTTGTGGATAGATTTTTAATTTTCTTTTGAAGCAACAAAACCGTATTTGTATACATTTGCACAATTTTACCATTTTGAATCGCATAACATCCTGGAATTAAAATAGCCCATTCGGGTATCTTATCATTTTCTTTAAGTCCATAATACTCATCAATATCATATTTATGCAACTCTAACACTGTATTTTTCTTAAATGGAATAACCCTAATTTGATGAAATTCGCTTTTCGTTTTTTTATTGATCCATGTATTACAACATATAGGAAGAATATTTGTTACTCCATAATACGATACATTTTGTTCTAGCACATTCCAAACGAATCCATTCTGCTTTGCCCATTCAGGAAGTTGAGGAAAAGAATTGATTGGAGAGTCGATAAAATCACAATATTCTCCTATATTATAATAATCTTGACGAACAAATTCATATTTTGACATAATTATCACCTAAACGTTTTCTTATTATAAATGATATGCAAATAGAAAATCAATCTTTTTCACAAAATTATGTCAAGTTAGGCAGAAACAAAAAAGAAGACTTTATTCTTCTTTTTCCACTTGATCTTTCATTTTAACTAGTACTTCTCGAGGTTTTGAACCGTTTTGAGGGCCGATAATACCCCGCTCTTCTAATAAATCAATTACTCTTGCTGCTCTATTGTAACCAAAGCGGAACCGTCTTTGAATTAAAGATGCACTGATTTTACCAGTTTGTACGGCAAATTCAACAATTTCATTGTACATAGGATCATCATATTCTTCTTTTTCACCAGAAGAACCGGCCATATGAGACTCATTCGAACTTACTGTATATGTATTATCATAGTTTGCCTGTTGTTCTTTACATACACAGTTAATTACTCTTCTTATTTCATCATCAGAAATAAAACATCCTTGAATACGTGTAGCAGTATTTTCTCCCATTGGTAAAAACATCATATCTCCTTTTCCTAATAATTTTTCTGCTCCAGACGCATCTAAAATTGTTCTTGAATCTATGTTACTTGCTACGGCAAAGGCGATTCGTGATGGAATGTTTGTTTTAATGACACCTGTGATAACATCAGTACTTGGTCTTTGGGTTGCTACAATCAAATGAATTCCAGCAGCCCTTGCTAATTGGGTGATTCGCATGATGGAATCTTCTACTTCTTTACGAGCCGCGATCATTAAATCAGCCATTTCATCTACAATTACAACAATATAATACATTTTTGATAAAGGAGAATCTGGGTGTTTTTTGTTTTCCTCTTCAATCATTCTATTATAATCGTCAATCTTTTTCGCTCCCTTTTCAGCAAAAGTATGATATCTTTTATCCATTTCGGAAACTACTTTTTGTAAAACTGCTGATGCTTTTTTTGGGTCTGTAACCACTGGACATAGCAAATGAGGAATCCCGTTATAGTTTGATAGTTCTACTTGTTTTGGATCTACTAAAACTAATTTTACTTCATCAGGTCGGTAACGCATTAAAATAGAAATTATCATGCTATTGATACAAACAGATTTTCCAGAACCCGTAGATCCTGCTACTAATAAATGAGGCATTTTTGTTAAATCCGTACTTCTCGGATTTCCCATAATGTCTTTTCCTAAAGCTACCTGTATTCCACCAGTTTTACTGAGCATTTCTTTGCTTGCTAATATTTCCTTTATTTTTACCGCAGCGATTGATTGGTTTGGAATTTCAATTCCAATCGTGTTTTTTCCAGGAATAGGTGCTTCGATACGTACATCTTTTGCCGCTAAAGCTAAAGCAATTTCTTTATTAATTGAAATAATACGACTCACTTTAGTCCCACTTGGAACTACTACTTCAAATTGAGTAACGGCTGGTCCCATATGAATATCAACAACTCGTCCAGTAATTTGAAAGTCTTTTAAAACCCTTTCTAAATTTTGTTTATTATTAATTAAAAACTGATTTGAATTTACTTTTTTGGCTTTTACAGGATCATCTAAAATTTTCATGTCTGGTAAGCGATAATTTGGATTATTCCTATTTTCTGGATTCGCTACAGAAACATTTTCTACTACTGGTTCTGGAGTTTCAAAGTGTTTTAGTTCATCTACACTATTTACAATAATTGCTTTACTATGAGGTTCTTCCTCTTCTTCATAAAGTCTTTTCTCTAAAGCTTTTTCTCGTTTTTCTACATCATCGTCTTCTTCGATTCCTTCACTAAATTCTTTGACACGTTTAAATTTAGCGATTAGACTATTTAATAAATTAGAAAGATTTACATTAAAGATAAGAATAACTCCAAATAAAGCTACAAATCCTAAGACAATGTATGTACCATTTAAACCAAATAATGATGCACTTGCGAATGCAAACGTAGCTCCGATGAGACCTCCACCAATTACAATTGAGGTTTGCCCAGAACTAGATAATGCATTATTCGCTCCAATAGAGGCAATACGTTCCATAAAATTATTCATGGTTAAATTGAAGATTTCCGCTGGTGCTTCGGCTTTTTGGACGAAAGATAAATGACTGAGTACTAATATTACAATTAGAATTAAATAAATTCCTATAAATTTGGCACTAAAAAAATTGGGTAATTTTCTTTTTATTAACATATAAAAGCCTAAAAGTAGAACAAATATTAGAATGAATGGCCACCACTCTCCTGTTAAGAACATGGCAAATTTTTTTATGAGTGCTCCAACTGGCCCAAAACCAAAGCCAATTAAGCCAATTAAAATCATGATTAAACCAGACAGTTCCACACTAATATTATCTTTTTTCTTATTTTCACTTGAACTCTTTTTCTTTTTTGCCATATTTATTCACCATATTTATTATATAAAATTAAAAATAATAATGCAAACTCCTTTGCATTATTTGACAGTAGCGTTTTTCTTTGATTTTGCTTTGATTAATTTCTTGAATTTTTTTGCAACTTTTTCTTTCTGTTTTTCTATGTCTTTATGAAATAAAATTTTAGATAAAGCAACGGGATGTAAAATAAAATCAATGGAATCAGCTTTATCAATAAGTGTTAAGAGCCATGCCTCCTTATTACGTGGGATTTTACGATTTAAAGGAAACATGTGAGTAATCATGATACTTTCTACTTTAGGAGTTACAATCTCGGCACCATATATTTTTTTAGAATTTAAAACGGCTTCTTTCGCATGAGTAAAGGCATGATTTTGCAAAAAAGGCTTTTTTTCTGTATTGTATTGCCAAGGTTTTTCATAAAAATCATGTAATAAACCTGCGATGGTTAAAGCTTTATAGTCCATTCCTAACTGTTTTCCAATTCGATAACAATCATAGGAAACTCGAAGGACATGGGCATATACAGATTCATTTATATGATGCGGATAATCCTTTCTTTTTTGCATTTCGCCAGTTAGTAAAATTGGCTCAATAATTTGATAAAATTCAAGATATCCATTATTTAAGTCTTTTTTTTTTACCTTGGTAGTTTGAATTCCAAAAATCAAATAACTAATTAAGGTGACAATTTGTAATCCCACTGTAATATAAATGAAAAGATTCGTGTCAAATGGAGGAAAGACAATACCAACAAATCCTAAAATGATGGTAATAAAAATTATCCATGTTTTAAATTTTCCAACTAATAATGAGGCAGCGACACCCTTTCGAAAAAAGAAATATACATTTAATATACCAATTAAACTTTCTAAAATAAGTACATAAAAGAAAGCGTGGTTTTTGATTATTAGAATAATTAGTAAACCTATTGCTAAAGTTTTGTCAGCGATGGCATCTAATTTAGCACCTAAGTCACTAGTCACTTGCCACTTTCGTGCTAAAAAGCCATCTATAGCATCCGTTAAAGCGGTAACGACTGCCAAGGCAATTAAAATTTTATAATGATTGGTTAATCCTAAATAGATTATGATTGGGGTTAAAATAAGTCTCATAGATGTTAAAATATTTGGAATATACTTTTTTATGCTCTCCATATATACTCTCCCTTGTATTTCATTGTACCATAAAAGCATTTCGAATGAAACCATATTTCAATTCTATTGGAATAAAACAAGAATATTTTGACATCTTTTGTCGAACGATTTTTTGAAAGAAAAAAAGGAAAATGA
>CAYQKO010000002.1:0-34349 GCA_964418205.1 uncultured Muribaculaceae bacterium | reverse complement strand
TCAATGTTTCACGTGAAACATTGTTATTCACAATCAGGATAAATGCCTATTTTTTTATTTAAATATTTTATCAAATATATTAAAATTTTAAACTTTAAATACTTTTAAATACAATTAGATCAATGTATGTTTCACGTGAAACATAAAAAAAAGACTAATCGCTAGTCTTTTTAGTTTCAGATAATTCTAAATCATCAGCCTTGTTTTCATGTTCTACTATACTTATCGTAGATACTAATTGACTATCTTTTAAATTAATCAACCGCACACCTTGTGTTACTCTACCTAATGTTGACACTTGATTCAAAGGCAATCTAATTAGCATACCAGTATTCGTTATTATAACAACATCAGAATTATCTTCTACAAGCTTAAATGAAGCAATAGAACCATTTTTATCAGTAATATTCAAAGCTTTGACACCTTTACTACCTCTACTAGTCTGTCTATATTCACGAACATTTGTTTGTTTTCCATAACCTTTCTCAGTTACAATTAAAATCTTATCGTCATCTGTTGCAATTTCTGCTCCAATACACTCAGAATCTTCCAAATTAATTCCCCGAACACCACTAGCAGTTCTACCCATTACTCGAACTGTATCTTCAGAAAATTTAACCATTCGTCCTTCATTAGATCCTAATAAAATCATATCATGTCCTGTAGTTTTTCGAACACTGATAAGCTCATCAGATTCACGTAATGAAATACAAATCTTTCCATTCGTTCGAATATTTTCAAACTCTTCTAAAGAAGTTTTCTTTACAATACCTTTTTTAGTTGCAAATAGTAAATATTTTGCCTCATCATCTTTTGTAACCTTAATCATCGAATTAATTGATTCTTCCTTATCAATAGATAATAAATTGATTACTGGAATACCCTTTGATTGCCTACTAAATTCAGGTATTTCATATCCTTTTAAACGATAAACTTTACCTTTATTTGTAAAGAATAAAACATAATCATGAGTAGATAATGTTAATAAGTGCTCCACAAAATCTTCTTCATTTGTGCCCATACCTTTAACACCAACACCTCCGCGATTTTGAGACTTAAATGTATCCACCATAGTCCGTTTAATATAACCTTTGTTTGTAAGTGCAATCATAATATTTTCTTCAGGAATTAATGATTCATCTTCGATATATTCAATCGCGGTCATATCTATATGAGTACGACGTTCATCTGCATATTTCGATTTAATATCTAACAACTCTTCTTTTATAATTGCTAATATCTTCTCATCACTAGCTAAAATAGCACGTAACTCGTCAATTTTCTTTAATAACTCATTTAGTTCATTCTCAATTTTTTCTTTTTCCAAACCAGTTAAACGACGCAATTTCATCTCTAAAATAGCATCGGATTGAATTTCACTAAGACCAAAACGATTCATTAAACCATTTTTAGCATCTTCATCCGTTGTACTCTCTTTAATAAGTTTAATAACTTCATCAATATGATCTAAAGCTATTTTCAAACCCTCTAATATATGAACACGAGCTTCTGCCTTATTAAGTTCAAATTTAGTTCTTCTTATAATAACTTCTTTTTGATAATCAATATACTTACTAATAATATCCCTAAGTCCCAAAGTTTTAGGAACCCCTTGATCAATCATTAAGAAAATAATACCAAAAGTTGTTTGAAATGCAGTATGTTTATACAAATTATTTAAAACAACTTGAGGATTTGCATCCTTTTTCAAAGTAATAGTAATTTTAATACCGTTTTTCAAATCAGAATGATAATCACTAATACCCTCAATCACTTTATTATGAACAAGTTCTGCTACTTTATTTTTAAGTTCTAACGTATTTACACCATAAGGCACTTCATCAATCACGATGGAAAAACGCCCATTTTTTTCTTCAATACTAGCTTTGCTCCGTATCGTAATAGTTCCGCGACCAGTTTCATAGGCTTTTTTAATACCAGAATTTCCTAGAATAACCGCACCAGTTGGAAAATCAGGTCCCTTAATATATTGCATCAATCCTTCTGTATCAATATGAGGATTATCAATATAAGCGACACACCCATCAATCACTTCACCTAAATTATGAGGTGGTATATTGGTTGCCATTCCAACCGCGATACCCATCGTACCATTCACCAAAATATTAGGAAACCTACTAGGTAAAACTTCCGGTTCTTCCTCTGTAGCATCAAAATTAGGAATCATGTTTACCGTATCTTTATTGATATCTCTTAATAATTCATTCGATATTTTAGCAAGACGAGACTCTGTATAACGCATTGCAGCAGCACCATCTCCATCAATATTACCAAAATTACCATGTCCATCCACTAACATATAACGATAACTAAAATCTTGAGCCATACGTACCATTGCTTCATAAATAGAAGAATCCCCATGCGGATGAAACTTTCCCATAACATCTCCAACAATACGTGCACACTTACGATGTTGCTTATCAGAAGTATACCCAGATTGATACATAGAATATAAAATTCTTCGATGAACTGGCTTTAAACCATCACGTAGATCTGGTAAAGCACGAGCAGTAATAACACTCATAGAATAATCAATAAAAGAATCACTTACTTCTTTCACAATATTATTTTGTTCCAATTTATCTCTTTCCATACTCACCCTCCTATATATCTAAATCTGCATAAGTGGCATTTTCTTCAATAAATTTTCGACGTGGCTCTACATCTTCACCCATTAATAAAGAAAAAATCTGATCTGCTGCAATTGCATCTTCTACTGTTATCTGTCTTAAAACACGTTGTTCTATATCCATAGTTGTTTCAAATAACTCATCTGCATTCATCTCTCCTAAACCTTTCATTCTTCCAATTTCAGGTTTTGTAGATGCAGGTAAACTTGCAAGATATGCATTTTTTTCCTCTTCCGTTTGAACATATTTAATTGTTTTACCATGTTTAATACTAAATAATGGTGGCTGAGCTGCATAAACATGTCCAGTTTCAACAATAGGACGGAAAAAACGATAAAATAAAGTTAATAGAAGTACTCGAATATGAGCACCATCCACATCTGCATCGGTCATAATAATAATTTTATCATAACGCAATTTCGATAAATCAAATTCATCTCCAATACCCGTACCAAAAGCAGTAATAATCGTACGAATTTCTTCATTCGATAAAGCACGATCCAACCTAGCCTTCTCTACATTCAAAATTTTACCACGTAATGGCAAAATAGCTTGAGTCATACTATTACGCCCCTTTTTAGCAGAACCACCTGCACTGTCTCCCTCGACTAAGAAAATTTCACATTCTTTTGGATCTTTGCTTTTACAATCAGCGAGTTTTCCATAAAAGTTTGTTACATCCAAATCTCCCTTACGACGAGTAAGCTCACGTGCCTTCTTAGCAGCCATTCTTGCTCTAGAAGCAGTCATACATTTTTCTAGAATCACTCGAGCAGCATCAGGATTTTCCATTAAGAATCTTTCAAATCCATTAGCAAACACATCCGATGCAATTTTCCTTACTTCACTATTACCAAGTTTCGTTTTTGTCTGTCCTTCAAATTGAGGATTAGGATGTTTACAAGAAATAATCATCACAAGACCCTCACGAACATCTTCTCCAGTTAAACTATCGTCATTGTCTTTTAATATTTTAGCTCCCTTAGCATAACTGTTAATAACTCGAGTTAAAGCTTGTTTCACACCATCCTCATGAGTTCCACCTTCAGTAGTATGAATATTATTGGTAAAAGAATAAATTTGAGTATTATAGGAATCATTATATTGCATCGCTACTTCAATTAAAATATCATCTTCTCTTCCATCAACATAAACAACATCTGGAAATAAAGGTTGCTTCGTTTTATTAAGCATATTAACATACTCAATAATCCCACCATTATAATGAAAAATTTCTTTTCTTTCATCTTCTCGATGATCAATTAATGTAATACGTATTCCTTTATTTAAAAAAGCCATTTCCTGAAGTCTTTTAAATAAAATATCCCAATTATAAACTGTTGTTTCAAAACACGTTGGATCCGCATGAAAAGTTACCGTTGTTCCAGTTCTATCTTCACTACACTTATCAATAACTTTCAAAGGTTCTACCGAATGTCCTCCATTTTCAAAACGCATAAAATATACATTACCTTCTCGGTATACTCGAACTTCTAACCAATCGGATAAAGCATTTACAACACTAGCACCAACACCATGAAGACCACCGGAAACTTTATAACCTCCGCCTCCAAATTTACCACCAGCATGCAAAACTGTAAAAATTGTTTCAATTGTTGATAAACCGGTCTTAGCATTGGTTCCAGTCGGCATACCACGTCCATCGTCTTTAACAGTAATAACATTACCCTTTCCGATTTCCACTTCAATATCATCACAATATCCAGCTAAAGCCTCATCAACCGCGTTATCAACAATTTCCCAAACTAAATGATGAAGACCTGCCTCATTCGTATTTCCAATATACATACCAGGACGTTTACGAACTGCTTCAAGCCCTTCTAGAACTTGAATATCATTATCACCATAATGTTGTTCTACTTTTTCATTATTTTCCATGTACACTCTCCTCCACTATCATTCCTTCTTCAATTTTAAGTTTCTTATAAGCAAATAAACTCAAGAAATCAAAATATTTTAATTCTGTAGTCGTTATAAAAGTTTGTACCTCATCATGAAGCAACTTCAAAATATTTTCAATCTTTCCTTGATCCAATTCACTAAATAAATCATCCAAAATCAAAATAGGATAATTACCTGTTGTAACTTTAAATATTTCTAATTCACTAAATTTATAAGCAATAATTGCATTTTTTTGCTGTCCTTCACTTCCATAATCTTTTAAATCTTTTCCATCTAAAATAAATCGAACATCATCCATATGAATTCCAATATGCGTTTTTCCAAATTTTAAATCCTTCTCAAAAGACTTCTCATACAACATACGCATTTCTTCTTTCGATTCACTTGTATAAGAGGACAAATATTCCAAGCCCAAACCTTTAGAACCAGTAATTTTTTCATAATAAGAACCTAAATAAAGATTCATTTGTTCTAAAAATTCTTTTCTTTTTTGAAAAATTCGAAGACCTAAATCCAATAACTTATCCGTTAAAATATACAAATAATCACTTTTTTGGTTTGCATTCACAGCCATTTGTCTCAAATAAGCATTTCGCTGTTTTAAAAGAATTTGATATTGATTTAAATCCTGTAAATATGGAAAAGATATTAAAGAAATAGAAATATTCAAAGTTTTTCTTCGGGTACTTGGAGCATCTTTAATAAACCTTAAATCATCTGGATGAAACAAAACAATAGCCATATTAGAAATATAATCACTAATTTTGGATATCTTTTGATGATTTATTTTTACTTTTTTTCCTTCTTTTGTCAAATAAACTCGATAATTAGTAGAAGAAGTTCGATAAATATCTCCCTCAACTCGGCACTCATCCTTCCCCGACTGAATCAAAGTTTTTTCATTGTTTGATCGAAAACTACGCGTCAAAAAAAGAACATATATAGCCTCTACTAAATTTGTTTTACCTGACCCATTCTCTCCATAAATTAAATTAAGCTTAGGATGAAATTGAAGATCTAAATGTTCATAATTTCTGAAATTTAATAATTTTAAACGATCAATTCTCATAAAATCCCCCATAATTTTAATTTTAAGAAAAATAATAGGTATAACAATACTCCTATACCTACAAACAGTATAACACATTTTATCACAACTTTAAACGTTTTTTTTGCACTTTTCTTCCTCTTAATGCACTTTCAAGTCTAGTAGCTCGTAAAATTTGATTATCCATAACTCCATAAGATACATCGAAAAGAAGTTTTTTTCCATTTAAAAACTCAACTACAATACCCTTTTCAGTTTTATAATACTTCCGAATATGTTTTAAACCTACCCAAGGAGTATCATGATACCTTGAAGAATTCATTGGAAAAAAAATAAGCTCATTGGTTTCCTCAACAATAATTGGTGCCTTATAATTGATGCCAATCATAGACTCAGTACCTTTTTTTCGTCCATCTAATGAACTACCAAAATATGCACAACTATCCTCCATAATTTGATTCACATTATTGTAAACAATAAACTCATCTTCTAATTCATAAACTCTAACTTTATTTTTAGAAACAGGCATCAGAGCCAAGGTATCACGATTTATTTCGTAATTTTCCATAACAATTCCCCCTAAAAGTTGAAAATTGACTCTACAATACCACAGGAAAAGAAAAAATTTTGTCGAAAAAAGTCACTTCTGATAAATTTTAATATATTTTTTATTGAAATAAATAAAATACATTGAAAGAAGTAGTCGTATAACTAAGAATGTAAAATTTTCGCCTCTCCATAAATAAACAATGCCCATAATACTAGGAAAGAAAAAACTAACACGAAAAACAAAGTTATCAACATCTTTATAGTAAAGGCATCTATTTTTAGAAAAAGTAATTTTATAGGACACTATAGCTAATAGAAAATAATAGACAAAATAAAATAATATTTCCATATACAAATTAAAAGAAAAATAGGATTGAAAAAATGGAAAGATTGCAAATTGAAAAATAACATCAATTACCAAAAAAGAACTAACAAACAAAAGAAACAAAACAAATCCATTTTTAGGGATTAAATTCTTTACAGGCATACTTCCTCACCTACTATAAGTTTAACATAACAAAGAAAAAAACTTCTCCAAAAAGAAAAGTTATCTATCATTATACAGTTTATATACGTTTTTAATAAGTTTTTATTGGTAAAATCAATTGAATTAAAGATTCATCGGTTAAAGACTTAATCACCAAAGGTTTCACATCATTATTAAGTAATATCAAAATATCTTCATCTTTTATAGTTTTTAAAGCTTCTAGCATATATTTAGCACTAAAAGATATATCAATATTAGCGTCCTCACTAGTATCAATTTGTATTCTCTCTTCTGTTTTACCTATTTCCAAAGCAAAAGAATGAATAGTCATTTCTTTATTTTCTATTTTCATTTTAATAATATTCTTATCTTTTCCTTGAGTAAGCAATGCTGCACGATCCACTGCTCCCATAAAATCATTCTTTTTCGTTTGAACAATAATTTCAAATTCAGTAGGAATTAAATTAGAAGTATTCGGATAACTTCCACTTAAAATATTCGTTTGAAATTTAATATTTTTATATTGAAATAATACTCTATTATTAAATACATGAATATAAACCTCATCATCATCTACTAATATATGTTCCAGTTCAATAACATTTTTACCAGGTATAACAATATTAACATCCCCAGCAACCGCGTTATCAATCTTAATATTCTTTTTTGCTAAACGATAAGAATCAGTAGCAATACATTCTAACAAATCCCCATTGATTTTAAGATTTAAGCCTGTTAAAATTGGTCTTAACTCTTGATTTGATATAGCAAAACTAGTTTGATTAATTAATTCTTTTAAAATATCCGCTTTCATAATAATAGGATCTTTTTGTGTTAATAATTTTATACTAGGATATTCACTAGGATCCAAACAATTTAAATTATATTGATTAAATTCGGAATAGATCTTAATTTTTAAACTATCTTGCATCTCAAAATAAATAATATCACTTGGCATTTTACGAATAATATCCAAAATATACTTACTACTAATAATAATAGTTCCTGTACTTTCGATATTTCGAATAAGCTTACTTTCAATAAACGTTTCAACAGTAAGTTCACTATCACTCGCCATTAAAGTTAAACCATTTTGTGTTAATTCAAACTTGATACCATTTAAAACAGGTATAACATTTTTAGTAGATATCCCCTTTACTACATTATTTAGATTTTCTAACAATATACTTTTTTCAATTGCAAATTTCATTTTTATTTCCTTCTTTCTTTCTTTCTTTTTATTAATTTATATATTCATAATAATAATGATGTGGATAATGTGAATAACTCTCTCAAAGTCCTAAAACACTACATTCGTTAAAAAAATATCATGTGCATAACTATCCACAATTCCAATAACTTATTCACATCACATCTTATTTTGAATCTCCTTTAACTCATTTTCCAGTTTTTTGTTTCCCTTTAATTCCTCTACTATTTTATCACAAGCGTGGATAACTGTCGAATGATCCCTTCCACCAAATTCTAAACCAATTCGATTAAGATTTTCCCCAGTTAACGTTCTAGATAAATACATTGCAATTTGTCTTGGATATGCAATATCAGCACTTCGTCGCTTTCCTTTTAAATCCTCCACTCGTATACCATAATAATCTGCAACAGCTTTTTGAATCGATTCAATGCTATTTGTTTTATAAATATTCTTATTCACAAAATCTGCGAGTGCTTCAATAGCAAAGTTTAAATCCACCTTAGGTGGTACTATCATTGCCGTATAAGCCATTAATCTATTCAAAGCCCCCTCTAAAAATCGTACATCATTTTGGCAATTATTTGCAATATATTCAATAACATTTTCATCAATCTTAGCACTTATAGTCATATTTTTTAATTTAGCTCGAATAATTTTACACCGTAGCTCAAAATCAGGTGGATAAATATCAACAGGCAACCCCCACATAAATCGGCTTCGAAGTCTTTCTTCCAATAACTTTAAATCATCTGGACTACGATCCGAACTAATAATAATCTGTTTATTAGCTTGATGCAAAGCATTAAAAGTGTGAAAAAACTCTTGTTGAGTCTTCTCTGCTCCAACTAAATATTGTATATCATCAATAATCAATACATCCACATCACGATATTTTTTTTTAAAATTCGCCGCGACTTGAATATTATTATCCTTATTTTCACTATTTGAAATGTTAATATAGTCATCCTTAAACATTTCACTTGTTGTATATAGCACTTTTTTCTTAGAGTTGTTCACAATATAATTTCCAATTGCGTGCATTAAATGCGTTTTTCCAAGACCACTTTTCCCATAAATAAATAATGGATTATGAACTTTTCCAGGTTGTTCAGCTACAATCATTCCAGCCGTTTTAGCCAGTCGATTAGAATCTCCAACAATATAATTTTCAAAGTTAAGCTCAGGGATTAAGTTACTTACCCACTTTTCATCTGGAGTTTCCTCTGCATTCTTTTGATTTTCAATAACCTCAGTTACGAAGTTATCCACATTATCCACAATTTTTTCTCCGATAAATAAAGAATCATCAATTTCCTCCTTAAGTAAAAACTCAAATTCGTAATTATGATTCGTTACTTTATAAAAGGCATCATCAATTAAATTATAGTAATTTGTCATTAAAATTCTCTTATGAATCTCCATTGGCACCTGTATATATACTTTATTTTCTTGAATTTTAATTAATTTTAAATCATGGAACCATGCATGAAATGAGGCCGAATTTACTTCAGGATATATTTCATCTAATATAGATTGCCATAAACTTTTTTGCTCCATTCCACCACCCCGCTTGCTTTTGTTAACAATATTCTACACTTTTTTTTCTCTAATGAAAAGGACAAAATTTATACTAACACACTATCCACAAGTTATCAACAAAATTTCCTTAGTATTTACCACACTAAAAAGCACTTATCCACATTATCCACATTTTAATATTTTTATTCATGTGAATAATCTGAATATGTGCATAAAAGTTATCCACATATATGTGAATATGTGGAAAAAAAGAAAAAAACGGTTATTTAAAAAGCTTTAAGAGTATCAAAAAAAGTGAATAATTATTCACAAAACTCTTTATATGATTAACAAACGTATTTCTAAATCAAAAAGTTATTCACAATGAAACAGATCTTTCTTTATTATAAAGTAGTTAAAAAGAATAATGTGACTTAAATAAAATATGAAAAAAAGTCATTATAAATCCTCAGAAACACTTGGAAAAACAATGATTTTTGATTGAGTGAGTGTGAAAATTTTGGAAGAACCTAATATATCGATTACATTTACTTGTCCAAAGAACGTCCATTTTTAAGTGAATCAACTAATCATTGACTTTTTGAATATTTTAATATTATAATAAGGGAGCTTTAAGCAAAGGAGGGAAAATTATGAAAGTTGGAACTTATCAACCAAATAAAAGAAAAAAAGCTAAAAAGCATGGATTCTTTGCTCGTAAAGAAACAAATATTTTAAAAAGTAGAAGAAAAAAAGGACGCAAAGTGTTATGCAAATAATCCACAATTTTTATGTGGAATTTTTTTTTGAAAGGAGTTCAACATGAAAAAAATAGAAATGATAAAATCACATAAAGAATTTAGTGAAATAATTCATACCTCCAAATATATAAAAAATAGAGAATTTGTTATATATATAAGAAGAAGCAAATATACTTATGCACATTTTGGAATAGCAGTTTCAAAAAAATTAGGAAATGCCGTTACAAGAAATAAATTAAAAAGAAGAATGCGTGTAATCATAGATGAAACAAAAAAGTCATTGCCGAATAATTTAGATTATATTATAATAATGAAAGAAAACACCAAAAACATTTCTTTTCAGGAATTAAAGGATAGTTTTCAAAATTTATTAAAAACAAAAGGAGAAACGAATGAAACAAAAAAATAAAATATTAGCCGTAATACTAGTATTAGTAATTGGTCTTGCTAGTGGTTGTGGGAATAACAATTACTTAAAAGACGAAAATGGAAATATCATAGTAAACGAAACTACTGGTCAAAGTGTTCAAAAAGACATATTATGTCAACCACAAAAGGATTCGGAATTGTATAAAATTTATGAGGAAAATGAAAGTCAGCTTGAAACAAAAGTGAGTGATTTACCTACTTGTGAAGAGTTTACCCCAACTTCAAATGCTTATAACGGACTATGGCAGGCAATCCTCGTAAGACCTCTTGCCTATTTAATATTAAAAGTTGGCTTCTTATTTAATAACTTTGGGTTATCCGTTATGGTTTTAGGCATATTAATTCGATTAATTCTATTACCATTCTCACTGAAAAGTATGAGACAATCAAATATCATGCAAAAAATTCAACCAGAAATTGCTAGGATTGAAAAAAAATATGCTGGAAAAACTGACAGCGATGCTATGATGGCAAAAAGTCAAGAGATGATGTTGATATACCAAAAATATAAAATCAATCCAGTTTCAGGCTGCTTAGTTGCTTTAATTCAAATTCCTTTATTCTTTGCTTTTCTATCGGCAATAAATAAAGTTCCAGCAATTTTCGAAGGAAGTTTATTTGGAATGAATTTAGGAATGACACCATGGAAAGGGTTAGCAGAAGGACAATATATATACATAATCTTAATCTTCTTAATTGTCGTGACAACATATATATCTTTCAAAAACTCAATGAAATCTGCACAAGATAATGAAATGATGAAACAAATGAATATAATGTTCATGTTTATGATTGTAAGTATTTCCATTGCATCTTTCTCATTACCAACCGCGATCGCCTTTTATTGGATTGTAACAAATGGTTTTGCAGTCTTCCAAAATATGTTAATTAAAAGAATATTAGATAATGAAGATAAACCAAAAAACAAAACAAAAAATAAAAAAGTAATTGATGTAAAACACAAAGAGAAAAAAAGTAAAAAAGAAAAGAAGTGATAAAAATGCCAGTTGTAACAGAATCAAAAAATTTATTAGAAGCAATTGAAACTGCAAAAAATGATTTACATACGGAAAATATCTTATATAAAAAAGAAGAAATCAAAGGCGGTTTATTTAAAGGAACAACCTACAAGATAACTGCAATTTCCTACCAAGATTTACTAGATGAAATAAAGGATTATTTAAAAAAAATTATAGAAGGACTAGGAGTAAATATCCAGTTTGAAACTAGAATACAAAATGACACATTTGAAATTACAATGTATTCGGATAACAACGCTATCCTAATCGGAAAAAATGGTCAAACATTAAAATCTTTAGAAACTTTATGCAGAGCTTATGTTAGCAATGAATGGAAAGTAGCTTTTAAAATAATTTTAGATGTAGAAAACTATAAAGAAAAAAGAGTAGAGTCTTTAGAACGTTTAGCAATAAGAATTGCAAAAGAAGTACGTGAAACAAAAATGGATGCAGAACTTGAAAATATGAATTCTTACGAAAGAAGAATTATTCATAACAAACTTGCTAATTTCAAAGGAGTATCTACCACAAGCGTAGGCGAAGAACCAAATAGACACGTAGTAATCAAGGCAGAATAACTCTGTCTTTTCAAATAAAGGAGTTCAAATGACTTATCAAGAATATTTAAAAAATGAAGACAAATCTACAATATATAGTACATACATTAGAATTATTTCTAATTATCAAGATTACGAAAAAATTACAAAAAAACAGATGATTCAAGATATTATTGATTTTTACAATCAAAAAGAAGCAATAAACAAAATTTGTAATACTGCAGAATTAGAATTATTATCAAAAATCATCAAAAAGAAAATGACATATTTTAAAATTATCAAAAAGAAATACGGTCCAGAATTAATTGAATTATTAGATAAATATATTGTCTTTGAAGATCCAATAACAAAGAAAATACATATTCCACAAGAAATAGCAAAAAACGTAAAAGAAACAGTAAAAAAAAGAAAAAAGCAATCGAAACTAGATACTGATGCAGTAAATTTGTTATTAGTAATGATAATAAAATTCTATGGAATATTAGAAGAAACAAAATTTTTTGAAATCATAAACAACTACATGAAAATAGAAAAAAATTTATTTCAGACTATAATCAACGAGAGTACGTATTTTCATTTCTATGCCTTTAAATACAATCAACAAAAGAAATCTTATTGGATTTATCAAGATTATAGAAGTTTAAAAGAAGAATTTATGATGAATTACAAATACTATCAGACACTTGATTACAAAATTGTTTCCCTAGAGGATTTATTAGATTACTTTGATAATCCATTTTATACTGTAGAAAAAGAAGACCTTCACCAATTAGAAGTATTAGCAGAAGAAGAAGGTTATTCCCTACAATATATTGTAGAAGAAATTATGAGATGTTCTATTTTAGTTTATAATGTTACTAAAATAGAGAAATATATCAAACAAAAAAATCGAAAAATCACATCAGAACAATTAGAAAACATAAGAAACTTACTCTATAATATTATAGATAATATGCCATCTGTTGCTTTAAAAGGATATACACCAAAAGAATATACAAGGATGATAACAAAGAAACATTACGAAGAAAAATACAAAAAAACTTATGCAAACTTAGAAAACAAAGAAGAAATTGAAGAATACCAAAGTTTGAGAGAAGAAACAGACGAACTAGTAAAAGGCTGTGCTCAATACTTAGTAAAAGATAATTTGGAATTATTTAAAAAATATCAATCATTATGTACTCAATATAAAGTGGAACCAAATCTTGAACAAGGCAATATTTTAGATAATTTTATTATATTTCATGCTTTAGAAAAAAATCAAATCATCCCTTTTTCAAAATATGTACAAGAAAAATTAAATGTTTTGAGTAAAGCGTATTCCTATGCCTGGCAAGTAGAAGATACTTTAATAGAGACGCTTTTTCAAATAAAAGAATTAAATCCAAAAAAAGGAAAGGTGAAATTAGAAGACATAAAAACAAATAAAACATATGAAATATATGATATATCTTTATCCAGTAGTTCAAAAGACATTTTGAAAAACTATATGTTCACGACTCTAATTACAATAAATAATATGACCTTTGCAAATGGATATGCATTACTGTTTGAAAAAGAACGTCATCCAAATATTTTAAAAGAAATCAAAGAAATCAAAGAAAATATAAAAGAAATAGATAATGAAAAAACAAAAGAATTTATAGCTTATTATTTACTTTTTAAAAATTCATAGAAAAAATGCTTGAATGAAATATTCAAGTTTTTCATTGTGAAAAATGGATAGAGAATAGTATTATTTTTTTTAAATACATGTTATAATAACGTCCGAAAGAAGAGGTATTATGAATTCTACAATCGCTGCAATTTCTACAAATAACATAGGTAGTTCTGCTATTAATATAGTTCGAGTAAGCGGACCAGAAGCCATCCAAATAGTTAGTAAAATTTTTTCTAACAAAAGTTTATTAACAGCAGACAGTCACACCATTCACTATGGATTTATTTTAGATAACAAAGAAAAAATAGACGAAGTATTAGTCATGTTAATGCGTTCGCCTAAGACCTATACTACCGAAGATATTGTTGAAATTAACTGTCATGGAGGCTACATTACAACGAATAAAATCTTAGAATTACTTCTTATAAATGGTGCAGTTTTAGCCGAGCCAGGCGAATTTACAAAAAGAGCTTTTCTAAATGGACGTATTAGTTTACTAGAAGCAGAAAGCGTAAATGATTTATTAGAATCCAAGACTGCTGAACAAGCTAAGATGGCTATGCAAGGGCTTACTGGAAAAACTACAGAATTAATCAAAAATTTACGAGAAAAAATGGTTAGTTTACTAGCTAATATAGAAGTTAATATTGATTATCCAGAGTATATAGATGAATTACAAATTACCAAAGCAAACATTTTGCCAGTACTGACTGAAATTAAAAACAGTTTAAAAACAATTTTAGATGAGTCCAGAAATGGAAAATTAATAAAAAATGGACTCAATATTGCCATTATTGGAAAACCAAATGTTGGCAAGTCATCTTTATTAAATGCCTTATTAGAACAAGAAAAAGCCATTGTAACTAACATTTCAGGAACAACACGTGATATCGTAGAAGGTAACATCAATTACAAAGGAATTTTACTAAACTTTATTGATACAGCAGGTATAAGAAAAACAAATGACATAGTTGAAAAAATAGGTGTAGAAAAAAGTAAAAAAATGATGAGGGAAGCAGACTTTACAATATTAGTATTAAACTATAACGAAGAACTTGGTGAAGAAGATAAAGCATTACTACAAGAATTAGAAAAGAAAAAAGGCTTAATTTTTATGAACAAAAATGATTTAGAAAAGAAATTAACAGAACCTCAAACTGCAAAAAGAATAATCATAGGAAATACGCAAAATAAAGAAGGAATCGAAGAAATCAAAGAAACAATTTTAAAGGAATTTGCGTTAATAGATTTAGGTACGAAAAATTTAACATATCTATCCAACACAAGGCAAATCAGTTTAGCAAGGAAAGCCCTTGAAAATATAGAACACGTAATAGAAGAAAATGAAAAAGATGTTCCAGTAGATATGTTAGCAATTGAAATAAAGGAAGCATGGGAAAATTTAGGTAAAATCATAGGAGATTACTACGAAGAAGAATTAGTTGACAATATTTTTGCCAGATTTTGTTTAGGAAAGTAGGTGAACAAAATGAATTATGAAATTATTGTGGTTGGAGGAGGACATGCAGGTATTGAAGCGAGTCACATCTCAGCATTTAAAGGACATAAAACACTTCTTATAACAATGAATAAAAAAAACATAGGAGATATGCCTTGTAATCCTTCAATTGGAGGGACAGCGAAAGGGATTATAGTAAGAGAAATAGATGCATTAGGTGGCTTAATGGGACGAATCGCAGACCGTTCGCATTTTCAAATAAAAATGCTTAATAATTCCAAAGGACCCGCTGTTCGATCTTTAAGAGCTCAAGCAGATAAAATAACATATCCTAAAAATATGTTGACTGCTTTAGAAAATACAGCCAACCTAGAAATATTAGAAGGAATGGTTGAAGATCTTATTATCGAAAAGAAGCAAGTAAAAGGAGTCGTTTTAGAAAATGGGGAAAAAATACATGCTCAAGCAGTTATCCTAACAACAGGAACATATTTAAAAGCCAATATTTTAATTGGAGCGGAAAACACAGAAGGAGGACCTCATGGGGAAAGAAGAAGCAACCATTTAAGTGATAATCTAAAAAAATATGGCTTAGAAATTCAAAGACTAAAAACTGGAACTCCTCAAAGAATCAAAGCATCTTCAATAGACTTTTCCAAAATGCAAGAAGAAAAAGGCGATAAAGAAATATGGACATTTTCTCATGACGAACCTGCGACTTATCTTCCAAGCGAACAACAAAAATGCTATTTGATTTATACAAACGAAAAAACTCACAAAATCATTTTAGATAATTTAGATAAATCCTCTATGTATGGAGGCTATGTCACAGGAGTAGGACCTAGATACTGTCCAAGTATAGAAGATAAACTTGTAAGATTTAAAGACAAAGAAAGACATCAATTATTTTTAGAACCAGAAAGTCTTTACTATGACGAGTGGTATTTACAAGGATTTTCTACATCTATGCCAAGAGATATTCAAGAACAAATGGTCCATTCCTTATCTGGTTTAGAAAATGCAATTATTTCAAAATATGCTTATGCCATTGAATACGATGCTATAAATCCATTACAAATAAAACCTTCTCTAGAAAATAAAATCATGGAAAATTTATATACTGCTGGTCAAATTAATGGCACCAGTGGTTATGAAGAAGCCGCAGGTCAAGGATTAATCGCGGGCATCAATGCAAGTTTAAAATTAGAAAAAGAAGAACCATTGATTTTAAAAAGAAACGATGCTTACATTGGAGTATTGATTGATGATTTAGTAACCAAAGGGACTAAGGAACCATATCGAATGCTAACATCACGAGCAGAGTTTCGGCTTATTTTACGACATGATAACGCAGATCTTCGACTAAGACCATATGCTTATCAAAAAGGAACAATTACGGAAACCCAATATCAAAATTATTTAAAAAGAAAAACAAATTTAGAAAATTGTACAGATTTTTTAAAAAACACAAAACTAAAGAAAACTCCTGAGACAAATGAAATTTTTAAAAAAGAAAACAAGTCGTTATTAACCACTACAGAAACTTTTTATGAATTATTAAAACGGCCTGAAATCACCATAGACTTTTTAGAAAAATTTGAATGGATTCCATTTGATAAGGAAGCAAAAAATGAAATAGAAATCATGATTAAATATGAAGGATATATTAAAAAAACGTACAAAGAAGTAGAGAAAATGAATAAATTAGAAGAAAAACAAATTCCTTCTGACATCGATTACAGTAAAGTAAAAAACTTAGCCTCTGAAGCTCGTCAAAAATTAGAAAAAATTAGACCAATTTCTCTTGGACAAGCTACTCGCATCAGTGGTGTAAATCCAAGTGACATAGCAATATTAAGCGTATATTTAAAGAAAGAATATGGTAAAAATGACCGAAAATGAATTGATAAGTGAACTTAAAAAATTAAATATTGATTTAAACAAAGAACAATTAAATCAATTAGCTGAATATGCATCTTTCTTATTAAAATACAATAAACATACGAATCTAACTGCTATAAAGACAAAAGAAGAAGTTTATTTAAAACATTTTTATGATTCCATTACCTTGACCAAAATTAGCGATTTAAGAAAAGGAAAACTATTAGATGTAGGAACAGGAGCAGGTTTTCCTGGGTTAGTATTAGCCATTATTTATCCAGAACTACAAGTAACGTTACTAGACTCAAATAATAAGAAGATAAATTTTTTGATAGAAATGATATCTAAATTAAATTTAAAAAATGTGAATACAATATATTCACGTGCAGAAGACTATACAAAATGTCATCGTGAAGAATATGATTTTGTAACTTCCAGAGCTGTTGCAGAATTAAGAATTTTACTTGAATTAAACATTCCAGCAATAAAAGAAAATGGTTACTTTTTGGCAATGAAAAGTAACGTAAAAGAAGAATTAGAAACTTCTAAAAGTGCTTTTTCTAAGTTAGCCTGTCAAATAGAAAAAATATTAGAATTTGAACTTCCAAAAGAAGCTGGACACAGAACTATTATAAAAATAAAAAAAATTGCCCCAACAGATTTAAAATACCCAAGGAACTACGATAAAATTAAGAAGAATAGTTTATAGTGGAAAGGATGACAATAGAAAAGATTGATGTAGGAAGAAAGAGTGAAAAAATCTTCACCAATATAAAACTCTTTCCAGTTATCAGTTAGTACAATCAAAATCGTTATTCTTGTGTTTTTCTAGTCTATAACTATTAAATAACATATCTAAAAAAAGATAAGTATGTTACAACATGTTTGTCTATTTATCAGATAGACTGTAAGTTTAAGAATACTATTAAAACCATAAGAAAGACAAATAGTATTCTTTTTATTAGAAAATAAATATAAAAAACAAAATACGAATGGTATGGTAAATTAAAAAACACGAAATTGATATTGCTTAAATCGAAAAAAATTGATAGAATATATTATAGAAAATAAGCGGTAAGGGGCTGATTTTAGTGAATACAGAACAAAAGGTAGTTCAAGTTCCAATTGAAGATATCATTCCAAATCGATTCCAACCACGATTAGCTTTTGATGAAGAAGGATTAAAAGAATTATCAGAATCAATTAAGCAACATGGTATCATTCAACCTTTAGTACTAAGAAGACTTGAAGATAAATATGAAATTATAGCTGGAGAAAGACGTTATAAAGCTGCAACAATGGCTGGGCTAAGGACTGTTCCTGCAATAATTTCAGACATAGATGATAACAAAAGTGCCGAGATTGCTTTAGTAGAAAATATTCAGAGAAGAAATTTAACTCCAATTGAAGAAGCAAAATCCTATAAAAATCTATTAGATAGAGGATATATGACACAGGAGCAATTAGCCGAAAAAATGGGTGTAAGTCAAAGTTCTATAGCAAATAAATTAAGATTATTAAACTTAGCTCCTGAAGTTCAAGATGCCTTACTTCAAGAAAAAATAAGTGAAAGACATGCAAGAAGTTTACTTACATTACCTAAATCAGAACAACCAGAATGGCTTCAAAAAATTATTTCAAAAAGATTAACTGTAAGGCAACTAGACTTAGAAATAAAAAAAGCGAAAGGAGAACAAATGGAAGAAATTCCCTTAGTATCTGCATCACCAGATATTCAAACAATGATCAATAATGCCAGTGATATAAATAAAAAGGAAAAACCTACAGAACCAGTCAATGTCCCAGTGATAGAAGAACAACCAATAGAACAAAAAACAGTTCCAAACAAATTCTTCAATTTCTTGGAAGATGAAGCTGCAAACATGAATATGACAATCAATTCAAATTTAGGAGGTCCATTAGAAGAGACTACAGTAGAAGTATTAGATGATTTCGAGAGTTCTACTCCAGATACGAAAAATCAATCTGATGTAAAAACAAAGGAAGAAGATACAATAATGCCATTCTTCTTTGATACAAATTCTACTTCAGCAGAAAACAAAATAGAAGAAATAAAAAACACACCTCAAGAAGAAATAGTAGATCCCATGGATGCAGTCATAAAATTAGATCCAAATTATACCAAAATAGAAGAAGAAAAAGCTGGGCTAGACTTAAAAACTGCCATTAATGAAGTAAGAGATTTAGTGAAAACTTTAAAAACACGAGGATTTAAAATTTCACTAGAAGAATTAGATTTATCAGAAAATTATCAAATGACAATAAATATAAAAGAAAATGATTCGCAGTGATGCAAATCGTTTTTTATTGAAAAGGAAAAAAAACATGAAAAATAAATAACAAAGTAAAAAAAAATTAGCTTGGAAAATATATAAAGGACATCTTTAATAAACTATTCAGAAGTATTACTAACACTAAGAACTTCAGATCCCTTTACATAATAGAAAATGGTATTATTTTGAGTAGAATTACTTTCTCCCGTAATTCCATTTTTTATAAGTCCAATTACATTTTGAGGTTTGTCATACCAATTATCTTCAGTGCCTTCTAAAACCTTTTCCATTGTATCCAACCAAATATTCTTAGAATAATAACTAGCAGTACTATCAATTTCTTTCGCATCATCATTTCCTACCCAGACAAGCATAAGCAAACCAGGAGTATATCCAACACTCCAAGAATCCGTATTTGTTGTTCCAGTTTTAAGAGCATATTTTCTAGTCATACGACTAGCTAAAGAAAGAGCTGTAGGAGTAGTATAATCCGTAAAAGTTGCATTTGTAGTGTTTGTCATCATCTCATTTAATATATACACATAATTACTGTTTAAAACATAATTATGTTTTGTTTTATGTTCATATAGTATATTTCCATCTAAATCTTCTACTTTTTCAATAAAATAAATTTCTTTTTCATCTCCTCCACTAGCAAGTGTCGTATAGCCATGTGCGAAATCCAGCATATTAAGTTCACTAGTGCCTAAAGCTAAAGACGGATTTCCTATTAAATCTTCTTGTATTCCTACTAAATTAGCTGTATGAACTAACACATCTGTTCCTAAAAACAAATGTGTTTTCACCGCATAAATGTTATCAGAATAAGCAATCGCCGCGGCCATAGTAATATCCTTATTTCCATAAATTTGATTATAATTGCTCGGAGAATATACTTGATTATTAGCAAAGTGAAAAGTAGTGGCTTCACTTTTAAAAGTAGAAGAAGAAACAAGACCATTTTCTAATGCAGCATAATAAAGAAAGGGTTTCATCGTACTTCCAACTTGACGTTTCGATGAAGTTGCACGATTATATTGACTTTTGGCATAATTTAAACCTCCCGATAACGCCAAAACTGCTCCTGTATTCGGATCAATCAGTATACTAGCAACTTGAAGTTCATCTTGATTTTCCATATAGCTTAAAATCGACTCTTCCATTTTTGTCTGAGCATTCATATCTAAAGTAGTATAAATTTTTAGACCTCCGGATTCTAAAAGAGATGTCGGAACGGATTGAATCGTTTCAAGTTCTTTTAAAACAGCATCTTGATAATACAAAATCATTTGCGAATTATTTTCAGTACGTTTACCATAAATTTCAATTTTTTTTTGAAATAGATTATTATATTCTTCTTCGGAAATATAATCATTTTTTAACATAGAATCAGCAACTACCCAAGCCCTTTCAATGCATGCATCATAATCACTTACTGGATTAAAATTACTTGGATTTTTCGGAATTCCAGCTAACATAATTGCTTCTTCTAAAGTTAAATCCTTGCTACTTTTATTAAAATAATATTTACTAGCATCTTCAATTCCATAATTACCTTCTCCATAATTGATTGTATTTAAATATCCTTCAAGAATATTATCTTTACTATAATGTACCTCTAATTCAATTGTTAAAAAAGCTTCCTTTATTTTCCTTGACCAAGTTTGATCAAAAGTTAAAAACATATTTTTAATATACTGTTGAGAAATAGTGGAAGCTCCTTGCCTAGTATTATATTGTAAATTAGTGAAAAAAGCCTTAGCAATTCTTAAAACATCAAATCCAAAATGATGATAGAAATTTTTATCTTCCACACTAATAACAGCATTTTTTAAATAATCTGATATATCATCTAGACTTATCCATTCATTAGAACCAGAACCTTGATAAATTAGACTTTCCTCACTATCGTATATAAAAATTTTTCCCATATTTTTAAGCTCCAATTTTGGTGAAAAAAAAGCATATACGTAAATACCAATAAGTAAAACAAAACACGACAAAACACCAAACAAACCAATTCTAAATAGGAATTTTAATATTTTCATGAAATTCACCTGATATTAATATGAAGAAAAATAAAAAAAATATAATAAAAAATAAGTAAAATATAGAATATCATCCAGAAAACAGCAACTTTCTCATTGTAATAAATTGTTTCGAGGAATCTTTGGTAATATATAGTTTTTATTTAAAATTTATTTGTTTTAGATGTAAACTATGATATAATGTACCGGAAAAAAGAGGTGATTTTTTTGGAGTTAAAATGTAAATTAATCAAAAAAGGTGAAGTAATAGAAGAAAGAATCCCATACTATTTAAATAATAATGTCTTAATTTTTGAATGGCAAAATATGCTTCATAAAATTGATTTAGAAAAAAAAGAATTTACACGAGAGAATGACGAATATGCTTTTTTCTTAGACTTTGCAAAGAAACAATGTGAAATAACTCTAAAAAAAGAAAAATACTACTTGCAAGTTCAAGTAGAGTATGCTAATCTATTGAAAGAAAAAAATGTAATAGACCTTAAATACTTTATAGAGACGGATGATGACGAAACAGAAGTATACATTGAATTAGAAGGTGAAAAAAATGATTACAAAGAAAATTGAAAAAATATTAGACGACATATTAAAAGAATTACAAATGCCATTAGAAAAGATAAATGTAATAGTTTCCAACCGTAAAGATTTATGTGATTACCAATTTGATGGAGCTTTTCGTCTTGCTAAAATTTATCATAAAAATCCATTAGAAATTGGAAATCAAATTCTTTCGAAATTAGAAAAACAATCGTATTTTAAAAAAATAGAAGTTTTACCTCCAGGATTTATTAACTTTACTTTAAGTGACGAATTTATAAATAGCTGTTTAAATCAAATGATTCAAAAAGAAAAATTTAATATTACCATGCCTGAAAGAGAAACCATTGTCATTGACTATGGCGGTCCAAACATTGCAAAACCACTTCATGTAGGTCATTTAAGAAGTGCTATCGTTGGTGAATCCATTAAAAGAATGTTAAAATATCAAGGGCATAAAGTTATCGCAGATGTTCACCTTGGAGATTATGGCTTGCAAATTGGTCAAGTAATCTATGGATTAAAAGAAAAAAACATTTTGCCCAACGAAATCACCTTAGAAGATTTAGAAGAAATATATCCCAATATGAGCGGACTTTGTAAAGAAAACGAAGAAATCAAAGAACAATGTGCGAATATTACAAAAGAAATGCAAGATGGAAACACAGAATATCAAGAATACTTTAAAAAAATAAAAGAAGTATCTCAAAAAGACATTAAAAGAATCTATGATTACTTAGATGTATCCTTTGACTATTGGTACGGTGAATCAGATGCCTATCCTTATATAGAAAAAGTAACAAGGGATTTAGAAGAAAAAAATTTATTAGAGTCAAGCGAAGGTGCCAAAATTGTAAATGTCAAAAAAGAAGAAGATGCAAAAGAAGTACCTCCACTTATCTATCAAAAACAAAATGGTGCTTATTTATATGGAACAACCGATTTAGGAACCATTAAACAAAGAATAGAAGATTATAATCCAAATCGAATTCTCTATGTAGCAGATTATCGTCAAGGCCTACACTTTGAATCTGTCTTTCGCGTATGTGAATTATTATCCTATCAACCTAAGTTAGAATTTTTAGGATTTGGAACCGTAAACGGTAAAGACGGGAAACCATTTAAAACAAGAGAAGGAAATAATCCTAAATTAGACTATCTTTTCAAAGAAACCAAAGAAACATTCCTAAGTTCAAGTGAAAAAAATACGAACATGCAAGAAAATGACTTAGACATATTAACCAACGCTATCATTAAATTTGCTGACTTGCAAAATAACCGAGAAAAAGATTATATATTTGACTTAAACAAATTTTCTTTAGTAAACGGAAAAACTGGACCTTACATTTTATACACTTATTTAAGAGTAAATCGTGTTTTAGAAAAAGAAGATTTAACAAAAAATGTTTTAAATAAAATTATATATAATAAAGAAGATAGAGACCTAAGATTAAAAATAATAGAATTAGAAAATACATTTAATTATGCTGTAACCAATCGATTGCCATCTTTGATTGCCAATTATTTATATGAATTGTGTGTATGTACGAATGCATTTTATGAAAACAATCATATTAATAATCTAGAAGAAAAAAATAAAAAAGAAAATTGGTTGATTTTATTAACATTATCTAATAATATAATCAAGGATATGTTAGACTTATTAAGTATGAAAATACCAGAAAGGATGTAAAAAATGAAAAAAATAAAAGAATTAACTGTAGAGGAAGTAGAAACATTAGGATATGATGATCTAGCTTATATGATTTTAGAAGAAACAAAGAAAAAAATGAAAATAAACGATTTATTTCATAAAGTATGTGAAACAAAAGGTTTATCAGAAGCCGATTTTGAAAATTTAATTGCCGATTTTTTTGAAATTCTAACTACAGATAAAAAATTTATTATGTTAGACAATGGCTACTGGGATTTAAAAAGTCGTCACAGTGAAAAATTAGTGATTGAAGAAGATGATGATTTTGAAGAAGAAGTAGAAGTCACTCCAGAAGAAGAAGAGGAAGAAGAACCAAGCATTGACGATGACTTCTATGAAGACGACGTGGATGATGACAACGAAAACGATTTAAAAGATTTAGTAGTAATTGACGAAGATGACTCTATGTAAAAAATAGAAAGGGAGTCCAAAAAAATGAAAGAAAAACTAGAAAGTATTAAAGCACGTTATAAAGAAGTCACAGAAGAATTGATGAAACCAGAAATTATGAGTGATTTTAACAAAATAAAAACACTTTCCAAAGAACAAAGTGATTTAAAAGAAATGGTTCAAAAATATGAAGAACTAGAAACTTGTGAAAAAAATATAGAAGAAGCAAAAGTTCTTGTAAATGATTCTGAGTTTAAAGAAATGGCTGAACTAGAAATTATGGAAAATACCGAAAGAATAAAACAATTGAATAATGAGTTAGAAATCATGTTGATTCCAAAAGATGAAAACGACGGAAAAAATATTATTATGGAGATTCGAGGTGCAGCGGGTGGTGATGAAGCAAATATTTTCGCCGGTGACTTATTACGGATGTATACATATTATGCTGAGAAAAATGGTTGGAAACTTGAAATAGATCATGCAGTAGAAGGCTCCTCAGGAGGTTTTTCACAAGTGGAATGTACCATTAAGGGTGAAAATGTTTATTCAAAACTAAAATACGAAAGTGGTGCTCATCGTGTTCAAAGGGTTCCTGTCACAGAAACACAAGGAAGAGTTCACACTTCCACAGCAACCGTTTTAGTTATGCCTGAAGTAGACGATGTGGATATAGAAATCAAAGAAAGTGATTTAAAGATTGATGTATATCATTCCAGTGGAGCTGGTGGTCAATCCGTTAACACATCCAATTCAGCAGTTCGAATTACTCACTTACCAACAAATACAGTAGTAACATGTCAAAATGAAAGAAGTCAACTAAAGAACAAAGAAAGAGCAATGAAAGTATTAAAAATAAAATTATACGATCATTTACAACAAGAAAAAGAACAATCCGTTGGATTTGAAAGAAAGAGTAAAATTGGTACAGGAGATCGTTCTGAAAAAATTAGAACCTATAATTATCCACAAAATCGTGTAACAGATCATCGAATAGGATTTTCCATTATGTCTTTAGACAGAGTTATGGATGGCGATTTAGAACCAATCATTGATGCTTTAATAACAGAAGACTTAAAAAGAAAATTAGCAACAGAATAAGTTATACATACAAATCAGTATAACTTTTTTTCTTGTGTAAAACATAGATTATGTGTATAATAAAATTCACAAAGGAGAAAAAGCAATATGTTGCCTGATGAGATAGTTAAAATAAAAAAAATTAAAAAGAAGAAATTTAGAACATCTTTATTGTGAGCGTATAACATTAAGAAGTTATAATGAGGTCATAAAAATTCTAGATTTACCACAGTGAGAGAAAAAAGATGAGAAAGATGAATATATCTATCGTCATTTGTTAAGTTCAAGTATTTGGAATATTAGTACTCAAAGAATTCAAGAAGATATTGAAACATTAGAAGAATATAATCTTGAAATTTTATAACTAACAGTGTTCTTAGAAAATCTAGAATTCAAATGATTGCTTTAATAAATTATCTGGCCGAGAATGAATTATCCTTAGTTATAGATGAAAAATTAAATCCGATATTTAATGTTGCACCTTGTGTATTGAGAAAAAAATACAATATTGATTAAAAAGAATTGGTTAGGCAAGACAAATGGAAAGGAAGTTCTACGCTATGAATTTTTTAGAAAAGTATTTAAATGAGGAAGAAATAAACGAAATTATAAATACATATGAACCAACAATTTTAAACAAATTAAAAGAAAAAAACTTTTTAAATATTATAAACGATTTAAAACAAAACCAAATAGATTATATAAAGGATATTGTGATTTATTTTCTAGACTTGTTCTTACTAGATTATCGTGATTTTATATCAAAATTTGAAAAAATAAAAGAAGTTTTAGGTGCAAATTTTAAAGATATCATAGGGGAAAATATAAATATATTAGAAAGTATGATAGAATGAAACCAGAAAGTATAACAAATACAGATTGGAAACTATTACAAGAAAAATATAAAGAAAACATAAAACAAGCGTTAGAAAAAATACAAAACAACTATCCCATTCAATATTTAATTGGTAATGTGGAATTTTTAAACACAATTATAAACGTTGATGAAAGAGTGCTTATCCCACGATATGAAACAGAGTTTCTTGTGGAAAAAACTTTAAAAAAGATTCAAAAATTACAATTACAGAATCCAAAAATATTAGAATTAGGTACCGGAAGTGGGTGTATATCTATCGCAATAGGAAAAAATAGAAACGCTCATATTACAGCCATAGACATATCGAAAGACGCGATAGAATTAGCAAAAGAAAATGCTTCACAAAACAATGTTTTAGTCGATTTTCAAAACAAAGACATGCTTGAAATATCTTATGAAAACTATGATGTTTTAATTAGTAATCCTCCATATGTATCGAAAAGTGAATCGGTAGGGAAAGAAACGAAATTTGAACCACAAAATGCTATATTTGCAGGGAACGATGGATTATATTTTTATGAAGAAATTTTAAAAAAATTATCTTCAACAGATAAAAAACCTAAATTAATTGCTTTTGAAATAGGTTATCAACAAGGGTATAAAATAAAAGAGTTTACGGAAAAATACTTATCCACTTATTCTTGTACCATTGAAAAAGACTTAGCAAATAAAGATCGATATGCCTTTTTAACAAAAAATGAATAAAAAAAAGAATACTAGACCATGAATGAAATAGGTGAAAAAAATGAAAAAAATAATTCCTATCTTATTCGTGGCATTTTTAATTTATGGATTCACAAACAAAGAGGAAATTTTGATTCCAGATTATGCAATTCGGTTTCGAGTAATAGCAAATTCCAATACAGTAGAAGATCAAACGTTAAAATTACAAGTAAAAGATGCCGTAGAAAACAAATTAGATGTTCTAATGCAAAATGCTAAAACGAGTGAAGAAGCCAAAAGAATAATGGAAGAAAATCTTGAAGAGATTAAAAACATTGTAGGAAATTATACTCAAGATGCTCAAATCGTATTTGGACAGAATTACTTTCCAGAAAAAACATACAAAGGCGTTACCTATCCTAGTGGCAATTATGAATCCTTAGTCATAACACTAGGGAGTGGAACAGGAGAAAATTGGTGGTGCATTATGTTTCCTCCCTTATGCTTATTAGAAGCAAAAGAAAATAAAACCAGTGATGTAAAGTATAGCTTTTATATAAAAGAAGTATTAGACAAATACCTTTCATAAAAAGAAAGTTCTATCATAGATTTTTTATAGGAGAATCTTTATGATAGAACTTTTCAATATTCTTTTCATTGCCGTTGCACTAAGTATGGACACATTTTCATTATCCCTAGGTCTTGGAACTTACAATATTTCTAAAAAAAAGATGTTTGATATCAGCTTAACTGTTGGAGTTATGCACTTTCTAATGCCTTTTTTAGGAGATTTCGTTGGAGATAAAATTGTTAACTTTTTTGAATTAAACAGTAACTTATTTTTAGGGTGTATTTTACTATTTATAGCTTTTAATTTACTCATAGAAATTTTAAAAAAAGAAGAAACAATTTCCTTTAATTTATCCTTTTTCGGTATCTTACTCTTTGCTTTTGGGGTTTCTATAGATGCTTTCTCAACTGGATTAGGACTAACAGCTATAACGAACAACAAAATAAAAGCAATGATTATTTTCTCTATCGTAAGTTTTATATTTACTATTGCAGGACTAAACATTGGGAAATATGCAAAAGAAAAACTAGGACAGCATGCTAGTATATTAGGATTCATTCTCTTAGTTGCAATGGCACTTTTTCACATAAGTATGTGTTTTTAAAAGAATTTAAACTTTTAAATAAGAAAAAAATTTGATATAGTAATGAAAGAAAATAAAGGACGTGAGAAAATGAGAAAAATAATAATCAATGGAAACAAAGAACTAACTGGTTCCATTCCAATATCTGGAGCCAAAAATAGTGCAGTAGCTTTAATACCAGCTTCTATTCTTTGTGATGAAGAAACAACAATATATAATGTACCTGAAATTTCTGATCGTGACGCCTTAATAGATATAATAAAACTTTTAAATGGAAACGTCCGTGTAGAAGAAGATGTTATGCACATTGAAACCAAAAATTTACAAAATACCGTCATTAAAGAAGAGTTATCTAGTAAACTAAGAGCTAGTTATTATTTCATGGGGGCTCTTTTAGGAAGAACAAAACATGTCGAAATTTACTTTCCTGGAGGATGTCAAATTGGGCAACGAAAGATTAATTTTCATTTAAAAGGTTTTGAAGCTTTAGGGGCAACTGTAACAGAAGATGGTGACAAATATATTATTCATGCAGAAGAATTAAAAGGAACCAAAATATATTTAGATTTTGCCAGTGTTGGCGCGACCATTAACATTATGTTAGCAGCAGTAAAAGCACGAGGAAAAACAGTTATCAACAATGCTGCTAAAGAGCCAGAGATTGTAAACATAGCAACATATTTAAACAATATGGGAGCAAAAATTTCTGGAGCAGGAACAAGTAAAATTTCGATTGAAGGAGTAGATTATCTACATAAGGCTATGGTTGAGGTCATACCAGATCGTATCGAAGCAGGAACTTATATCATAATAGGGGCATTATTAGGAAAAAAATTAAAAATAGAAAATGTCATTAAAGAACATCTAACTTCTTTAATATCCAAATTACAAGAAATAGGTGTAGAATTTACCTTTGAAGAAAATAATATCATCCTAAATCATCCAAACAAACTGAGTCCATTAAACATTACTACCCTAATTTATCCAGGATTTCCGACAGATTTAGCCCAACCTATGAGTGTGTTGATGACGCAATGTGAAGGAAAAAGCATACTAGAAGAAACAATTTACAGCAATCGAATGGGGCAAGTACCATACTTAAATCAAATGGGTGCCAACATTACAGTAAACAATCAAACTGCTTACATTGATGGTCCAACCGAATTATTGGGTAATGATGTAGTAGCAACCGATTTAAGAGCTGGGGCCTCTTTAGTAATCGCTGGACTTTTGGCAAAAGGAACTACAAAAATTGAAAACATAGAACATATTTTAAGAGGTTATGAACATGTCATTGAAAAGCTTTCGACTGTAGGTGCAGATATTAAAATAATAGAGGAATAAAACGGACAAAAGAAATGAATGTCTGTTTTTCATTTAACATAAACTTTATTAGGTGAACAAAATGAAAAAAAAGTTGATTTTAACCATTTTATTTGGAACAATTGTAACCTTTTTCATATACAAACAACTTTACCATGAATCGATAAACATCGTTGCACTAGGTGATGGAATATCAACAGGGGAAACTGCATATAACGTGACAGGATACAGTTTTAATGACTATATTAGAGACTACTATGAAGAAAAAAGTGTAGTGAAAGAATATAGAAAAGAATTTGCTATAAAAAATGAAACATCCGAAACATTCAAAACAAAATTAAATAATAATTACGTTTTAGAAAGCACAAATACAAAGATTCAACAAGCCATCGCCCAAGCTAAAATTGTGACAATAGCACTGGGTATGGACGAATTAAATCAAAAGAACAATACCTCAAAAGAAATAGAAACCTATTTAAATAACATGGAGAAAATATTGAAAGTCATACGAATTTATAACGATAAACAAATAGTTCTAATCAGCTTATATCAAACAGATAAACTAACGAAAGAAGAAGTAAAAGACATTAATAATAAATTAAAAGAGCTTTGTACAGAAAATAGCATTACCTTTATTGATATAGAAAACATTATTAATAATAAAGAATATTTTTTCAATGATAAAAGCTACTACCTAAATTATAAAGGACATAGATATATAAGTGAACAAATAGTAAATGAATTAAAATAGGGTAAGTGAGTTTTTTCTTGAAAGTGAAGAAAACTGTGATATAATACATAAGACAAGAAATTACTATGTCATGAATTTGACATGGCGAAAGGAGAGTATATTATGAAAAATATTCATCCAGAAATGAAAGAAGCAACAATAAAATGTGCTTGTGGAGCAACTTTTAAAACAATGTCAACCAAAGAAAACATTGAAGTAGAAGTTTGTTCTGAATGTCATCCTTTCTATACAGGAAAACAAGGAAAGGCGAGCAAAGCTGGAAATATTGAAAAATTTAATCGCAAATATAATATGAACAAAGACGAAAAGGCTGCTTAACACGCAGTTTTTTCCTTTTTTACACTTTTCCAACACAATAAATGAGTAAAATGAATCATGGAAGTGGGAAAATGTCAAAACTAAAATACTTAATGAAAAGAATATTAAATTTAAACTATAAAACATTTATTAAAACGGTAAATAAAATACATCACATAACAGGAAAAAATCAAATACGAATATTAGCCGATATGATTTACTGTGGAATTAAATATCAAGCAGGATATACGGATTATCTTTTATTTGAAATGTATAAAATGAATAAAGAAGAAAGAAAAACAGTTATCACTCGTGGAATAAACAATGAAATCATTAAAAAAGTAAACAACCCAGAATATTACCATATATTTCACAACAAAAATGAATTTAATCAAAAATTTTCAAAATATTTAAATCGTGAGTGGGCTTACATTGAAAATGATGAAAAAGAATATAACAAATTTATCAAATCTCACAAAAAATTTATTGCCAAACCGATAGATTTAGAGTGTGGTAAAAATGTTGAAATAATTGATGTAACGAAAAAAAACAAAAAAGAAGTATACCAAAATTTACAAACCAATAAACAATTTTTATTAGAAGAAATAGCCATCCAATGTGATGAAATAGGTAAATTACATCCATATAGTATTAACACAATTCGTGTCGTAACCTTAAAAAGCAAAATAGTTGCAGCATTTATACGAATAGGAGACAAAAAAAACATTGTAGATAACTTTAATCATGATGGTTTACTAGCACCTATAAACATAGAAACGGGAATAATAGAATATCCGGCCGTAAAAAAAGATGGAACAATTTACGAAAAACATCCATTAACCAAACAACAAATTAAGGGGTTTAAAATTCCAAAATGGCAAGAAGTGCAAAATTTGTGTATAGAAGCTAGCAAAGTTGTCAAAGAAATAGGTTATATTGGTTTTGATATTTGCATTGGCCCCGATAAATGTTCTATAATAGAAGCGAATGAATTTCCAGGACATGACTTGTATGCACTTCCAGCACATCGTCAAAAAAATGAAGGACTTTTACCAAAGTTTCAGGAGATTCTAGAAAGGGAATAAAAAATGAAAATCTTTATTGGAGCCGATCATCGAGGATATGAATTAGCTAAAAAAATCTATTCGGAACTATCAAAAGAAAATTATGAAGTAGAATTTTCCCAAGTAGCGACAAGTGCAGAAGACGACTATCCTGATTTTGCGTTTGATGTTTGTCAAAACGTAATCAAGGATTCACAAAGCATAGGAATATTACTATGTGGTAATGGAATAGGAATTTCCATAGCTGCAAATAAAGTGAAAGGCATTCGATGTGCCAGAGTAAATAATGAAGAAGATGCCCACGATGCGAAAAATCATAATGGGGCAAACATAATCGCTTTTGGAGGCATCAAATTAGAAGATGCAATGAAAATCATCAAAACTTTCTTGAAAACAGAATTACCAACAGAACAACGACACATCAGAAGAATCAAAAAAATCATAAACTATGAAAACGGAGCATATAATGAACTATAAACTATATGTATACATTTTCTTTTCCATGCTATCTGCATTTGCCTTATCAGGAGTTAATTTTGATAAAATCTTAAAAAAAGATCGTTATTGGGAAGCACGCATTCTAGTAGTTTTATTAAGTTTAGTATTAGGCTACATAGTAACCAATTTTATATTTGAATTTTTATAAGGAGTCTAACTATGAAAAATAAAATTCTGTTAGCTGTAGTAGTAATTTTAAGTATCATTTTAGGAATTATTCTCATTTACGCCGAAAAAAATGATTATATGATACCCATAGAACTCGAAAACAACCAAGAACCAATAAAAGTAAGACTATTAAAGGAAAGTGACAATTCTATTACCGAAATAAACCTAGAAGATTACATTGTAGGAGTTGTTTCTGCTGAGATGCCTGCTTCCTTTGAAGAAGAAGCTCTAAAAGCCCAAGCAGTCGCCGCAAGAACTTATGCTATGTATAAAATAGAAACAAGAGATTTAGAATATGATTTAATTATTGGAACAAAAGATCAAGCTTACAAGGACAATCGAACATTGCTATCCACATGGGGCTTATCCTTTTTTTCGAACTATTTAAAAATAAGAAATGCAGTAAAAGAAACACAAGGACAAATTGTAACATATGAAGGAAATACCATAAATGCTTTTTATTTTTCAATGAGCAATGGATACACAGAAAATTCAGAATTCGTATTTATGGAGAACTTGCCTTATTTAAATAGCGTAGATTCTTTATGGGACAATAATTCCCTAGCAAATTTTGAATATACCTATACATTTACGAAAGAAGAATTTTGTTCGGCATTAGAAATAACATGTGATAATATTGTTATTACGAATGAAGTGAGAAGTTCAACTAATCGTGTAAATACCATAACAATTAACGATAAAACATACAAAGGAACAGAAGTTCGAACAAAATTAGGTTTACGATCTACGGATTTTACAATTACCTTAAATGAATCGGACATTACCATAACAACAAAGGGGTATGGACACGGTGTAGGAATGAGTCAATATGGAGCCAATGGAATGGCCAAAGAAGGCTATACTTATGACGAAATATTAAAACATTATTATCAAAATACCGAAATCGAAAATATTTATGTATAAAAGATTCTTTTTCTTCCAAAATAGTTTTGGGAGGAAAAAAGATGAAAAAAAGAAAATTAAAAAGGTTTGTTTTACCAACAATTTATTTCATAATTTTGGGTATGATGGGTATTGGAATCACTTTCTTAACGCAAAACATATTAGAAAAACAAGTTTCAAGTGACGACAATTACAACTATACTATGAGTGTTTTCGAAGAAACAGATGAGACAATAACAAATACGAATACAACCAAGGAAAAAGAAAAAGAAAAAGTAGTAAAACCTTTTACAAGTGAACAAGTATCTGTCGCAAAAAGTTTTTATAATAAAGATGAGTCAAGTGAAAACCAAGAAAACTCTTTAATTTACTATGAAAAAACTTACATGCCAAATACTGGAGTTCTATATGAAAGTGATGAAGTATTTGAGGTTGTCGCGGTAATGGATGGTACGGTAAAAGACATAAAAACAGATGAAATCTTAGGAACAGTACTAACAATAGAACACTCCAAGAAAACAACTACAATTTATTATACACTAGGTGAAACAAAAGTTAGTGTTGGGGATACTGTAACAAAAGGTCAAGTAATTGCAACATCTGGAACATCAAAATTGCAAACAAATAAAAGTCAAACTCTTCTTTTTGAAGCTTATTTGGATGATGTGCTTATAAATCCAGAAACATTCTATGAAAAAACCATAGAAGAGTTAAAATAATCCCAAGAGGGATTTTTTTAAAATGATAACATTATATTTATTTGAAAACATTATTCAATATAAAGAAAAAGAAGAAATAAAAGAATTTGTATTCCCAAAAAAGGCCATGAAATATGGGAAAATAAGAAACATTCCATTATTCGAAAAAAAACTAGAAGAGCTAGTAAAAAAAGAAAAATGGGTATCTTTCTTCCAAACAAAACAAATTACTATAATCCTACCATTACATTATGAAGAAATTGATAAAGAAATTTTACTCATGTTATTAAATGAGTTAGGCTTTAAAAAAACGAAAACAAAAAAAGAAATAAATTTGTATAAAAGGAAAAATAACCAAGTAATATTAAATATACACAATAGCTATGCAACTTTATTTGTGCAGAAAAAAGGAAAAACAATAAAAAAATTTTACCCAACAAATATTTTTTTTAATGTCGAGAAAATGTTAAATTTTATACTACAAAATTATGAAAATGAATCACTATTTCACATAATGGGAAGTTATCCTAATATGAAAACTCTAGTAAAAAATCTAGCAAACACCAAGTGTTTATACTTTAAAAATTCTAGAACGTACTTACTTGAAAAATATATACCTTAAAAAAGGTATTTATTTTTGAATAAGTTTTATGATATAATTGCCAAGAGTAAACAAAAGATTGGGAGTGTTTGGGTGTGAAAATTATTGTAGTAGAAGATGAAGAAAAATATCAG
>CAYQKO010000001.1:0-36099 GCA_964418205.1 uncultured Muribaculaceae bacterium | reverse complement strand
AAGTTTGGTAACATTTTAATTAATGATATGGTAACATTTCTAAAAAGGATTAACATTCACGTGAAACATTGTTGATTTTAAATTAATAATTTGTTATTATTAAGTCGTGCAACAAATATAGTGTAAATTGGTCAGAATCGGAAGATAGCAGCCACGTCATTCCCTGTTTGTGTGCACTTTTTTTATGGAGATGAATTTATGGATAAGTATTTTGATATATGTATTGAAGAGGCTAAGAAGAGCATTTTGCATGATGATGTACCAATAGGTGCAGTATTGGTTTGTGATGAGAAAATAGTTGCTCGAGGGCATAATACACGTGAACTTGAGGATAGTATACTAGGCCATGCTGAGATTAATGCTATTTTAGAAGCTTCGAAAGCTTTACGTCGCTGGAACCTTTCAGATTGTACGCTTTTTGTTACATTAGAACCTTGTAATATGTGTAAGGAAGTTATAAAACAATCTAAAATAGCAAATGTTTACTATTTGTTACCAAAATTAGTATATAAGAAGGATTATTATAAGACAGATTTTAAACATCATTCTAGCAAAAACGAACAAATGTACGCTTCTTTTTTGTCAGATTTCTTTAAGAAAAAGAGATAATACAGTAGAAAATATGCTATAATTATTTATATTGTTGCTATTATTAGGAGGTTTGAAATATGAATTATAAGGTACTTTATCGCAAATATCGTCCAGATAGGTTTTCTAATATAGTTGGGCAGGATTATTCTATTCAAATGCTTCGAAATGCTATTATAAATGATAAAATTTCGCATGCTTATTTATTTACTGGTCCTCGTGGTACTGGAAAAACATCAACAGCTAGGGTATTTGCAAAAACAATTAATTGTTTAAATCCAATTGATGGAGAAGCTTGTGGTGAATGTAAAAATTGTTTATCTTTTGCAAATAGTCCTGATATTATTGAGATTGATGCTGCTTCTAATAATGGAGTAGATGATATTAGAGAATTAATAAGCAACGTTAAAGTGGCACCTTCAGAAAGTAAATATAAAATTTATATCATAGATGAAGTTCATATGATGACTACTAGTGCATTTAATGCTTTATTACTCACTTTAGAAGAACCCCCTAAACATGCTATTTTTATTATGGCCACAACAAATGTGGAAAATGTTCCAATTACTATTCTTTCTAGATGTCAACGATTTAATTTTCAAAAAATTTCGCTAGATAATTTAAAAAAACAAATATCTTATGTTTGTAGTGAAGAAAAAATTCAAATTACAGAAGCTGCTATAGAAGAAATTGCATATTTATCAGAAGGTGGCCTGCGTGATGCGTTAAGTTTATTAGATCAACTTTCTAGTAATGGAGAAGAGATTACCGTAGATAAAATTTTAGAAAATTATGGCTCTATTTCATCTAAATTTATTAAAGATTTACTTAATGATTTAGGAGAAAAAAATATTGATAAGGTTATTCAGCGTATTCAAAGTTTAGAAAATACATCAAGTGATTATAAAATTTTTATTAAAAAAATTGTTCAAGAACTGAGTCATATTGCGGTTTTAATAAAAGTTGGAAGTTATAATGGTGCTTTTCAATTTAAGCAAGTGAAAGATATGATTTTTGAGTTTAATTCTATTTTAAATAAAATAAATATTAATATTAATCCTTATCATTTAATTCAGTTGGTTCTTTTAAATTCTTTGGATGATGTAAAACAAGATTTTCAAGTAAGTGAAATATCCTCAAAGACTGTGGATAAAAAGTTAGATGTTTCCTCTAAAAATATATCTGCATCTCCTGTGGTGATTACAGATAGTAAACAATCAGAAAATGGGGAAATTTCTTTGAAATTTTTACAAAAATTGAAAGAAATTCGAGTGAATAATTGTTTTTATGGAGCTAAAAAAGATTGGCTTTTAAAATATCAAGATACTTGGATTAAAATAGCTGATGATATTAATTTATCACCTGATTTATTGGCTTTTGTAGTAGATTCTTCCATTGTGGCGGCTTCTGAAGATTACCTTATTGTTACAACAAAATTAGATAGTACCGCTAATATTATGAATACTAAATTGACTGAAATTGAAGCAAATGTTAAAAATTATTTTTCCTGTCCAATTCATTTAGTTGCTTTGAGTCAAAATGAATGGCAAGCTGAAAAAAAGCAATATGTGCAAAATTTAAAAAACAAATATGTTTATGAATTTATTCCTGAAGATATTTTAAATGAATTAAAACCAAAAGAAGTTACAGAAATAGAAGAAATTTCAACAAATGTCTTTGATTGTGATAAAATAGAAATTGTATAAAGAAAGAAGGAAAATTTATGAATATGCAGAGTATTATGGCTCAAGCTCAAAAGATGCAACGTGATTTGCAAAAAAAGAAGGAAGAAATTAATGCAGAATTATTTCCCGGGAAATATGAATTTGTAGAAATTACTTTAAATGGCAAGAAAGAAGTGGTTTCTATTAAAATTAATAAAGATGCTTTAGAACAGGATGATATTGAAATGTTAGAGGATTTTATTGTCTTGGCTCATAAAGACGCGATTAAAAAAATAGATGAAGAATTGCAAAAGAAAATGGGACAATATGCTGGGATGCTTGATGGATTGATGTAATATGAATTCTTTATATCCTGAAAGTTTAGAACAATTAATAGAATTTTATAAGAAATTACCAGGTGTTGGGGAAAAAAGTGCTGAACGAATGGCATTAGCAACTCTTAATTTGAATATTGATGATATTGAGTTTGCTAGTCGTGCATTGGTAGATGCGAAACAAAAATTGCATGCTTGCTCCGTTTGTGGTAATCTTACGGATATGGAAAAATGTAAGATTTGTAGCAATGATCATCGAAATCATAATTTAATTTGTGTGATTGAGGATTATAAAAGTGCTTTTGCTTTAGAAAGAGCTGGTAATTACCAAGGTGTGTATCATGTGTTAAATGGACTAATTTCACCTATTGATGACATGGGAGCAGAAGATATAAATTTGTCTTCTTTGGTGAAAAGAGTGGAATCTTTGGAAAATCCGGAGTTGATACTGGCTTTAAAAAGTTCTATTGAAGGAGAAACAACTACTTTATATATTAAAAAAATTTTTGAAAATAAAAAAGTTAAGATTTCTCGTTTATCTTATGGTCTTCCTATTGGGGCGGAAATTGATTATTTGGATACGACTACTTTGGATAAGGCCTTGAGTGATAGAAAGGTTATTTCAGAATAAAATCTGAATTTTTTTCATATTATTTCATAGAGGACAATGCTTATGATAAAGAAAATAATTGCAGGTTTAAAGAAAGTTGTTGTTTCATTTTTGTTGTTATATGGGATGAACTATTTTATTTCGTCTTTGCAAATTTATATTCCCATTAATTTAATTACGGTTGGTATTGTTACTTTATTAGGTATTCCGGGTCTTTCATCTTTAATTATTTTGTTTTTTATAGTAAAATAAGTTTAGGTGAAGCAAAGTGCAAAATAGTAAAGGTATGCAGCAATTAATTCATGAATTTCATGAGAACAAATTATCTCATGCTTTTTTACTTGAAACAAACAATCAAGAGGAGTGCTTACAAAATTTGTTGAAATTTTTGAGTGAAATTAATGCTGGTGAAGATGAAAATGAAAATTTGAAACTTGCAAAATTAATTGAAAATGAGAGTCTTCCAAGTCTTTTTGTAATTCGTCCAGATGCTAATACAATCAAAAAAGAGCAAATTTTGGCTTTAAAACAAGCTTTTAAAACAAAACCAACTTTTTCAAAATTTAATATGTATATTGTTTTAAGCGCTGAGGATTTAAATCCTTCAAGTGCCAATACTATACTAAAATTCTTAGAAGAACCAGAAGATGATATTTTGGGATTTTTCTTAACAAATAATAAGGAAAATATCATTGATACAATTCGAAGTCGTTGTCAAATTATATTAGATTATTATGCGGGATTTTCTTATTTAACAATCCCTAATGTTTGGCAATCCATTGCTGTAAATTATGTAAAAGAATATGAACTTGTTTTGGGAGAAGCAATTTTATATAATAAAAGTGTTTTAAGTCCTCTGATTCATGATAAAAAAGAATTGTTATTTTTGTTTCAATGTATTTTTGAAATTTATTACAATTTATATTGTGTTAAAATAGGTGTTGGTACCTTGAATTCTTTGTATGGAGATTTAACGTTTGTTTTAAAGAAAGATGTTGATTATTTTTCTAGGCAAATGAATTATGTAGCAGGACTATTGGATGAAATGAATTATAATTTGAATATGAATTTTTTATTGGATCGTTTTGTTTTGGAAAGCAGGTGATATTTTGAATATTTATGAGGTAGTTTTTAAAGATAAAGGAAAAGGTTATTATTTTAATGGAGAAAATTTAAAGATTCCTAATCGAGTAACCGTAGTTGTTGAAACTGAAAAGGGACTGCAATTTGGAAGAGTTGTTAGAAAGGTATCTTCAAAAGAAGTTTCGGATATTGATGAATTAAAAAAAGTGATTCGAATTTCTACTAAAAAAGACTATGAACAATATTTGAAAAATTTGAAGGATGCGGATGAAGCTCTTAGAATTGCGAAGAAAGAAAATGAACGATTGGGCTTAGGTATGAATTTTTTAGAAGCTAGTTTTACTTTTGATCGTAAACAATTACTATTTAATTTTTATGCTGATCAAAGGGTAGATTTTCGAGAGCTGGCTAAAATTTTAGCGGGTATTTATAAGACTAGAATTGAGTTAAGACAAATTGGTGCACGAGATAAAGCTTCTGAAATAGGGGGTATTGGAGTATGTGGACGTAAATTGTGTTGTGCTAGTTGTCTAAAGAAACCAGAATCTATTACTATGCAAATGGCTAAAAATCAAAATTTGGCTTTGAATCCTTCTAAAATTAATGGTGCTTGTGGTCGTTTGCTTTGTTGTTTGGCTTATGAAGATGAAGCGTATATTTGTTGCTCTGATGGAATGCCTAATGTTGGAGATAAAATAGATACAGATAAAGGAAATGGTAATGTAGTTAGCATAGATATTTTAAATCGTTCTTATAAAGTTTTAGTGGATAATCAACTTGAAGAGGTACATTTGGATCATGAACAAATCTCTTAATTGGTTGTTTGATTATCCAAATTTAAAGGTTTATCAATATGAAGAAGCTTTTAAATTCTCATTAGATTCGATTTTATTGTTTGAATTTGCTGAGATAAAAAAGGATGATTTAAAAATTTTGGATTTTTGTACAGGAAATGCGGTAATACCAATTTTGATTCATTATAAATATCATAAATCTGTAATAGGAGTAGAATATCAAAAAGTCATTTATGATTTAGCGGTCGACTCAGTAATATATAATTGCATGCAAGAAGCGATATCATTAATAAATGATAGTATATTAAACTTAAAAAATTATTTCCCGGGAAATAATTTTGATGTTATTTTGTGCAATCCGCCTTATTTTAAGTATAATGAAACAAGCAATGTTAATAAAAATCAAGTAAAAAGTATAGCACGTCATGAAATTGCTATTACTTTACCTGAAATTTTTGAAATGGTGAGTTATTTGTTAAAAAATAAGGGAAGGTTTTATTTGGTACATATTCCAGATAGGATAGATGAAATATTTGTTTTTGCACATCAGTATGGTATGGAAGTAAAAGAGTTGCAGATTATCCAATCTAAAGAAGGTGATAATCCAACGATGGTATTAGTAACTTGTGTTAAGGGAGCTAAGTTTGGAACGAAAGTTTATCCACCTTTGAATGTACAAAACTTGAATAGTTATAAAAAAATTTTTAGAAAGTAGGAATGTTATGAAAATGATAGTTGGGTTAGGAAATCCTGGTAAAGAGTATGAAAATACCCGTCATAATGTTGGTTTTATGGTTTTGGATTCTTTTGTTCCTAATTTTCATATGGAAAAGAAATTTGAAGCTGCCATTAAGGAAGACAATATACAAGGAAATAAATGTATTTTTGTAAAACCTTTTACTTTTATGAATGAAAGTGGTTTTAGTGTTGCAAAAATTGCTAAATATTATGATATTCTTCCCGAGGATATATTGGTAATTCAAGATGATATGGATTTAGCTTTTGAACATTATAAATTAAAGATGGATAGTTCTTCTGGGGGACATAATGGTATTAAGTCTATTATAAACTCTTTAAATACGGAGCATTTTTGTCGCTTGAAGATAGGTATTTCTCATGATGAAAATGGAGATACTATAAATTATGTGTTGGGAAAGTTTTCTAAAAGTGAAATTCAATTTCTTCAAGAACATTATTCCTTGTTTCAAGAGATTATAGAATCTTTTATCGTTCAAGGAATTCATAAAACTATGAACATATATAATACGAGGTAGGTGAGGTACTATGATTTTTGAAAAATTTCAGTTTGATGATGGAATTATTGTGGAAGGATTAACGCATGAGTTATCCTGTTTTTATGTATTAGAGTATTTAAAAAATTGTAATCGTTCTGTTTTGGTCGTGACATCTAATTTGTATGAAGCAAATAAGTTACATAGATCTTTGACAACTTATTCTGATAAAGTTTTTTTATTTCCGATGGATGATTTTTTAACCTCAGTTGCTTTAGCTATTTCTCCAGAGTTAAAATTGAAAAGATTGGAAACTTTAGAAAAATTGAGTCAAGGGCCTTGTATTGTGATTACAAATTTGATGGGATATTTACATTTATTACCAAATCGGGAAGTTCAAATGTCTTTAAAATTAACTTTGAAACATAATTTAGAAATCTCTAGAGATGAATTGATTGCTAAGTTTGAACAACAAGGATATCATAGAGATTCTATGGTTACATCGACTGGAGAATATGCTGTACGTGGTTTTGTTTTAGATATTTTTTTAATTGATGAAACGCATCCAATTCGTATTGAGTTTTTTGGTGATACGATTGAAAATATACGATATTTTGATGAGAATACTCAACGAACTATTGAATCCGTTTCAGAAATAATTTGTAAACCTATAGATGAAATTGCAACAAATAGTTCTAGTTCTATATTAGATTATATGGAAAGTCCTGATGTGATTTATTTTGACTATAATCAGATTGAATTTTCTTATAAAAAGCTTGTTGAGGAGTCGTTAAATTATCAAAAGGAACAACCTTTAGAAAAGAAAAAGTATTTTTATTTGTTGGAAGAAATGCAACCATTGCATGTTGTTTATGTAAATAGTATTGCAAATGAATTAAGGAAAAAGAAGATTTGTCGTTTTGAAACACGGGAAATTGACAATTTTAGAGGTGATTTTTCTAAACTTCATGATTTTGTGGAAGGGTGTATTTTAAAAAAGAAAACGGTTATTTTTGTTCTTTCTTTAACAAATCAGATAGAGGAAATTCGAGAGTTGTTTGAGTCAAATATTGTTTTAACAAAAAAAGATAATATTCATAAAAATGTGATTAATGTAGTTCAAGGTAAGTTAAATAAGGGATTTGTATGGGAAGATAATGTGGTCATTAGTGCGTATGATATTGAAGAAGTGAAACAAGAGATAAAATATAAGAATAATTTGCATATGGGTAAAAAAGTTCGTGATTTGGATTCTTTAAAAACTGGTGATTATGTTGTGCATCGAAGTCATGGAATTGGTATTTATTGTGGTGTAACAACGCTTACTGTTAGTGGTGTACAGAAAGATTTTTTACAAATATCCTATTTAGACAATGATAAAGTATATGTTCCAGTGGAGAAAATTACTAGTATTTATAAGTATAGTGATAAGGACGGTTTAAAGCCACAGATTAATTCATTAAATTCTACAGCATGGCAAAAAAAGAAGCAAGCAGTTCAAAAAAAGATTAAAGATATTTCTGGGGAATTGATTAAGTTGTATGCAAAACGTCAAAGTGTTGTAGGAGAAGCATATCGGGATTTTCCCGAGGAAGAACTATTTGCTCAAGATTTTATATATGAAGAAACAAAAGATCAACTGCGAGCAATTGAGGATATTTTGAAAGATTTGGATTCTCCTGTTCCAATGGATCGTTTATTGTGTGGAGATGTAGGATTTGGAAAAACCGAAGTTGCTTTTCGAGCTATGTTTAAAACTGTTTGTAATAATCGTCAAGTAATGTATTTATGTCCAACGACCATATTATCGAAGCAACAATATGAATCGGCATTGGATAGATTTAAAAATTTTGCTGTTGAAATTCGTTTATTTAATCGCTTTACGACAAATCGGGAAGCAAAGGAGATTATTGAGGATTTCCAAAATGGGAAGATAGATATATTGTTTGGAACTCATCGATTGTTATCTCCTGAAATTAAACCGAAACATCTTGGACTTTTGGTTATTGATGAGGAACAGAGATTTGGAGTTACACATAAGGAAAAGATTAAGAAGCTTAAAAGTGATGTGAATGTTCTCACTTTATCTGCAACTCCCATACCGAGGACTTTAAAGATGAGTTTATCTGGTCTTAGGGATTTATCGATTATTGATACTGCACCTGTAAATCGCTATCCGATTCAAACTTATGTTATTCCAGAAAGTGATATGCTTGTCAAAGATGCAATTTATAAAGAGTTGGCTCGAAGTGGTCAAATATTTGTTTTATATAATCGTATTGATACGATTGAAGAGGCGATGTCTCGTTTACAAAAATTGGTTCCAGAGGCAAGAATAAGATATGCACATGGTCGTATGACAAAAGTAGAGCTTGATAATATTATGACTGATTTTATTGCTTATGGCTTTGATGTCTTAGTAAGTACTACGATTATTGAAACGGGTATTGATATTCCAAATGCAAATACTTTAATTATTTATGATGCAGATTGTTTTGGTTTAAGTCAGCTTTATCAGTTGCGTGGACGTGTTGGAAGAAGTAATAAAGTTGCTTATGCTTATTTGTTATATGCTAAGAATAAAATGCTTAATGATGTTGCTGTGAAACGGTTACAAGCTATTCGGGATTTTACAGAACTTGGAAGTGGTTATAAAATTGCAATGCGTGATTTATCTATTCGAGGTGCCGGAGATATTTTGGGAAGTGAACAGGCAGGATTTGTAGATACGGTTGGAATTAGTCTTTATATGAAGATGATTGAGGAAGAAATGCAACGTATGAAAGGGGAGTTTGTAGAAGAGGAAGAACAACACGATTCTTTCATTCGTGTGGCAACTCATATTGATGATACTTATGTTTCGGATGAATCTATTAAAATTGAAATTCATCAAATGATTAACGAAATTGATTCTTATCAGAAATTGGAGGAGGTAAAGCAGACTTTGGTAGACCGTTTTGGTAAAATTACGGATGATATGGAAATATATATGTATGAAGAGTGGTTTGAAAAACTAGCAATGAAGCTTTCTATTACGAACGTAATTCAAAATGCACGTATGATTCAATTTTGGTTACCAGAGGAAGTTTCAGAAAAAATTAAGGGAGATAAACTATTTTTGCAAGCATATAGTATTAATCCAAAATTTCAAATTAAGTATGAAAATAAAAAAATTGGTATCAGTTTACCACTTTTAAATCAAGAAAAACATTTTGTTTATTCTTTGGTTCCGTTAGTTCAAAAAATTTATGATGATTTCGAAGTATAAAAATTGCGTGCTTGCTCAAACTATATGATAGATTGGAGTGAAACTTTTGAAAGAGACAGGTATTGTAAGAAAAATAGATGAATTAGGTAGGATAGTTTTACCAAAGGAAATTCGTAAGACATTGGGAATTAAGGATGGTGAAGATTTAGAAATCTTTTTGAAAGAAAGTGGTATTTATTTACAGAAATACTCACGATTACTAAGTATTCAAGATGTAGCTTCTTTGTTGTGTCAATTATCGTTGGATACTATGGGATTAAAGTTGATGTTTACTGATTGTGAAAAAATTATTGCTAGTTATGATAAACAGTTTTTGAATCGAAAAATAGATGAAATGTTGAATCGTGTTTTGGAAAGTAGAGAAAGTTATGAATCTTCTTTGAAAGAAAATTTTTTTGGACAAGAATGTTATGGTTATGTTTTGCCTATAAATATGAGTGGGGATGTTATTGGATTAGTTCTATTGTGTAGTGAACAACCGTTCTTGTCTTATATGAAAGATTTTGCTAAATTTTTAATGCAAATCCTTGTAAATAAAATTGACATTCTCTAATTTTATGTTAGAATTGAATTATTCAATGTTGAAAGAAAGAGTACATAGTTTAATCTTTTTAGAGAGTTTGTGGTTGGTGAAAATAAACAGGAAGATTATGGAAGATGGTTCTGGAGTTGAAACGTTATCTGCGTTAAGGATTTAAGTGCATGATGAAGTCATGAATAAAGGTGGTACCACGGGTATTTACTCGTCCTTTTGTTCATGATTTTTTTCTTTTGAAAATATGTAATGTTAGGAGTTGATAAGCATGGATTTTCCTGGAGTTGGTTTAGGGGTAATCTTAATAAATTCTGAAAACAAAGTACTATTTTTACTTCGTAATAATGATGCACAAAAAGCAGATAGTCTTATGCGTTTAGAAGGAACATGGACTTTGCCTGCTGGTAAAGTTAAAAGAGATGAAACATTGTTTCAAGCTGCAATACGGAAAGTAAAAGAAGAAACTAATTTAGATATAGTAAATATTGAATTGGTTTCTGTAGCTGATGATATTAATTCATATGCGCATTTTGTTACGATTGGTTTTGTTGCTTCTTCATATACTGGCGAGATTTCATTAGGGAGAACGGAGGAGCATGTTAAATATGATTTTTTTGCGTTAGATGATTTACCTCAAAATTTAAGTGAGCCTACTAAAAAAATTATTCAAAATTATTTGAATGGAATAATATATAGAAAAGAGAGTGAAAAATGAAAAAATATTATATTACTACAGCAATTGCTTATGCTTCTGCAAAGCCTCATATTGGTAATACTTATGAAATTGTTTTAGCTGATGCAATTGCTCGTTATAAGAGAAGTAGAGGTTATGATGTTTATTTTCAAACTGGTACGGATGAGCATGGAGAAAAAATTGAGGGGAAAGCAAGGTTAGCAGGAATTTCTCCTCAGGAATATGTTGATAATATTTCCCGGGAAATAAAAAATATATGGGATGTTATGAATACTAGCTATGATAAGTTTGTTCGAACTACGGATGAGAATCATAAGGAAGTTGTTGGTAGGATTTTTGAAAAGTTATATCATCAAGGAGATATTTATTTGGGTAAGTATGAGGGATTATATTGTACGCCTTGTGAATCTTTTTGGACTGAATCTCAACTTGTAGATGGAAAGTGTCCTGATTGTGGACGTGAAGTGGATTCTAGAAGTGAGGAAGCTTATTTTTTCCGTTTATCAAAATATCAAGATAGACTTATGGAATATATTGAAGCTCATCCAGAGTTTATTCAACCTGAAGCTCGTAAGAATGAGATGATAAATAATTTTTTGAAGCCAGGATTGCAAGATTTGTGTGTATCTAGAACTAGTTTTGATTGGGGTATTCGAGTTCCTTTTAACGATAAGCATATTGTGTATGTTTGGATTGATGCTTTATCAAATTATATTACTAATATAGGGTATGATGTAGATGGTGGTAATGATAATTTCAAGAAATGGTGGCCTGCTGATTTACATTTAATTGGTAAGGATATTATAAGGTTTCATACGATATATTGGCCTATTATTTTAATGGCTCTTGATTTACCTTTACCAAAACAAGTTTTTGGACATCCATGGTTGTTAATGGGAAATGATAAGATGAGTAAGAGTAAAGGCAATATTATGTATGCAGATGAATTGGTAGATTTATTTGGGGTGGATGCTATACGTTATTATGTTTTACATGAAATTCCTTTTCAAAGTGACGGTTCTATTACTTATGAACTTATTATTGAAAGGATTAATAGTGATTTAGCTAATATTTTAGGTAATTTGATAAATCGAACTATTTCTATGGTTCAAAAATATTTTGGTGGTAAAGTTCTATATAAAGGACAAGAGGATGAATTCGATAGTGAATTTATTCAGGCTATTCATGAGTTACCTAATAAGGTTGATTCTTCTATGAATCGTTTAGAAATTGGTCGAGCTATTGATGCTATATTTGATGTATTACGTAAGTCCAATAAGTATATTGATGATACAATTCCTTGGAGTTTGGCGAAAGATGAAACTAAAAGGGATCGTTTAGAAACTGTTTTATATAATCTTTTAGAAAGTATTAAAGTATGTGCTAGTGAGTTATATCCGTTCTTACCAGATACATCGGATGAGATTTTAAAACAGTTGAATCACAAGGAGAAGGAGAATGTTTACAATCCTATGTATACTTATGAAGTATGTAATCCTGAACCTATCTTTATGAGAATTGATGTGGAAAAGAAGTTAAAAGAAATAGAGAATTTAAAAGAATAGGGGAGAATTAAAAAGACCTTCAATTAGGTCTTTTTCTCTGTATTCATTTCAATTCTAAAATCATTTTGAGACACTTCTTCTATTGATATATTCTTATTTTCAACATCTTTCGGAGCCGTATAGTTTATTTTTATATCTTCTAAGCCTTTTTGGCTTATTGTTTGTATGTTTTGGTTCTTATTGATTTCGTTATTTTGATTTTCATATTTCATATTTGTTTCCTCTATTGGGGTTAGTTCTTTTTCTGATTGAGGGAAGATGATATCACTTTCTTCATTTGAAATAGTGTTTTGTTGGATAGGAGGTTCCGTGTCACTTGTAGGATTACTAAATGATTCAGGTTTCTTATTTGAAAATTCAACTCTTTTTCTTTCTTCCTCTTCCTTTTCTTCTTCCTCTTTGGTGTTTGTTTTATAGGCATTCAAATCTTTTGATTTTATGTTATCTATGGTATTTTTCTCTATTTCTTTTTGTTGATTGTCAAGATTGAAGTTTTGTTTCTCTATTTCTTCTATTGCTATTTTTGCTAATTCTTTCTCATTTATGTTTGTATTAAATATTTCTGGTGTCAATATTGGAAAATCTTTTACATTAAAATTAACATTTTCATTTGCTTGGTATTTTAAATTATTTTGAGTTATTATGTTTGGTGGTATTTCATTTATCTTTTCTTTTAAAATGGCCGTTTCTGTTAAGATTAAATTGATTGTTTTTGTGTATTTTGAACTTATTTTGTCTATATTTTCTATCATTTTTTGATAGTTATTGTTTGTTTTTTCAATATTATGTGATGCTTCACTTATTCTTGTATTTGTTTTCGTTTTGCAAATTGAAAGTTCGCTTTTCAGCGATGTTAATTTATTTAGTACTTCTTTCATTTTGTTTTCATTAAATTGGAATCTTGGTTGATTTTCTATGTTGTAGGAAACTTCTACTTCGTTTAATTCTATTGTTTTTTCAATTAAGGAAATGAATGATTTAATTTTTTCTATATAATCTGTAATGGATTGTAGGTAATTATTGACTTTTGCTTCATTTTTTATTAGTAATTCGATGTAACTTTTTGTTAGATTGTCGTTCCAACAATATTCAATTTTTTTTGCACTTGAATAATATATGGAATATTTTTCTTCTAATTCTTCTTTTATAGATTGAAAATCGTTTAACCTGTTCTTTAATGTTCCTATGTTAATATCAAATTTCATATTTTTCCCCTTCTTTAGTCGTCATCATCTTCGTCTTCTTCTAATTCTTCTATTTCTCTATCGATTCTTGGTATTATTCTTGTTTCTAATAAGTTAATGTTTGTATTATTTTTTGTATTTACATCTTCTATTAGTTCTATATAACAAGTTTTGTTATTGATTACTAATGCTTCATTCATTAAGGCTATTGTCTGGTTTATCGTTGGATTACAATTATATGATTTTCTTTTTACTACATACATATCGTCTAAGAGATCATATAGTTTTTCTAAATAAGATATTCTTGCCATTTTTTGATTCTCCTTTTTTCCTTTTAAGAAAACGCTTCTATAAGTGTTTTCTTAAAAACAAAAAATTATTTTTTGTTTTTATGATATAGATGCATTGGATGAAGTTGTAGTCATACCCTTGATTTCTTCTGTTGCATTATCAATTATTCCTTTAATTGTTTCTTCGAATGTAGTACTTCCTTCTTGACAACTATCAATAACATTAATAATGCTTTCTATATATGTAAGAACTGAATTCATGTAATTCTTACCACTTATTATGTATTCGTTCATACTTTCAGGCACAGAATTTCCAAAGAAAGCACCTTCTGCTGTTACATTACTAAATAATTCATTTAACTTGTCAGTAATGGCATCATAGTATGTCTGTATAGCAGCTGTTATTTTATCTTTTTCATTGACATTTAAGCCTATCTTATCCCCACTATACTCTTCTGACACTGTTAGCATGGTTTCTAGGTTAACTGAATTTATTGTTTGAATTTCTACCTCAACTGAGATTTGTGATTTGTTATCTATTTCAACATCGTTTATGCTAAATTTTTGTTCGTTTACATAATCCACGTAGCTTTCATAATCTGCCATTATCTGTTCTTCTAGACCTCTTACCACAGTTTCAAGATTTTTATAATTTGTACTTACCATTTTGGCTAGTGTTTTTAGAAAATTTTTCTGGTTAGGCCCAATCCAATACAGGTCTAGGGTATTAACCATTGGTTTCCATGCGTCGATGATTGTATCAGCTAGCTCTTCATAATTTTTTCCTATTTGGTTTATTAAAGCTTGAACCTTTTCATCATTAAAACCAATCCATCCACTTTGACTATTCATTTTATTCCTTCCTCTCTATTTGAATTAAAGTTATTGTAAGCTTGAACTAGACTTTTGGAATAGATAGCATATTGTTGTTTTACTTTGTTTAGTGCATCAATTTCTTCTTGGCTATTACTTTTCATATCTTCTATGCAGTTTATGTCTTTTTCTAAAGAAGTAATTAAGAATTGAATGGAATTATCATTGATTAATTCTTTGATGCTATAAAATTTTTTCCGCAATTCATTTAGTGATGAATCAATTTCGTCTTTTTTACTCTTTAATTCATTTGTGATTGAAGTAAAATCATCTACTATAATTCCTACTGTTTTGTTCATAACATACTTTTCCTCCCTATTCCTCTACATTATAATAAAATATTTCTGTTTTTTTTGAAAAAAACTTATTATTTTACACATTTTTACATTTTGAATTTCTTTCTTCTCTTTTTTTTCTTTTTTTCACTATGAAAAATGTTTTTTCCTCCACTGAGTTTATGGTATAATCTTTTTAGATAGAGTATGTTAAGTAAATTCTAGATTACTTGAAAAGACTTATAAATTTATGTGAAGGGCAGATAGACAAGCTTTTTACTTAGAATAAATAGAAAGGGGAATCGAGGCTGTCTACTCGACTGGTTTTTTATGAGGGCATTGATATTGAATGAAAAACAAATTGATATAGTTTCTCTTCCTAAAAAAGTGGATGGGGTTTTTTGGTTGCACGCAGACGATGAAAAAGAAAAAGTTGCTGTGATTGAAGCTCATGAAGGAAAATGGTACCTTTTTGGTGTGAATTCTTATCAAATTTTTGAAAAATCTTCTTATACTCCTTCTTGCGAATTGTGTGTTGATATGATGATTTGTTTAAAGTCCCCAGTTAATCAAGCAACTAAGAATATTTTTGTTTTAGATGATTTCGATTTTACTTTTCATGCTTATCGTTGTGTTAATTTATTGGAGTTTACTATGGGAAAAGACGAACAATGTGTGGCTACAATTCGTAATCCTTTTATTTGTGATAACAAAATTAAATTGCAGTGGATAGATAATAATTTTTATTTATTGAAAGATAGAGATGAGTATGTTTATATTAATTTTCATCGTGATAGTTCTTCTAAAATCTTAGTTAAAAATGGGGATGAAATTTTTTGGTACGGGATTCGTGTTCTTTTATTTCAAAATTATTTGTTTCTTAATAATCCTATGGATAGTGTATCTCTCCACTTGAATAATTTGCTTCCTCTTAAATTTAATTTGACTTCTTCTAATTACAAGGAGATAAAGGAAGTGGATTTGTATAGTGATGAGGATTATCATATTAAAACACCGAGGCTTAGAAGGTTTATTGAAACTTTTTCTATTACTATCACTCCGCCTCCTGCAGAGAATAAACTCGAAGAAGTTCCTTTTATTTTGCTATTAGCACCTATGTTGACAACTGGTATTTCCTCTTCTGTTTCTCTTGTTAATGTAATTATTCGTTTATCTAATGGAGAAACGACTTTATCTAGTTCTTGGACTACTTTGTTAACGTCAGTTTTAATGTTAATGGGTACTTTACTGTGGCCTAATTTGACAAAAAGTTGGCAAAGAAAGCAGAAAATTAAGAAGAATAAAGAAAGAGTTGAAAAGTATACGGACTATCTAGCTAATAAGTCTAAGGCTTTTGAACAAGAGATAGTGAATCAACAACAAATTTTAAAGGAGAACTTGTTGTCTTTGCAAGAGTGTTACAATATCATCATGCAAAAGCAAAGAATATTGTGGGAAAGAAAAATATCTCAACAGGATTTTTTAACTGTTCGGTTAGGAATTGGAGATGTTCCTTTGGATGTGGATGTTTCTTTTAATGAAGATGACTTTGTTTTAGTGGAAGATGAACTCAAAAATGAAGCTACCAAGTTATTGAAGAGATCTAAGATTATGAAAGACATGCCTGTTTCTTACTCTTTCTATAATAAAAATGTTACTTCAATCACTGGGCAAGAAAGTTCTTTGTATTCAGTTTTAAATAATATTGTTTTACAATTGATAGCTTATCATGGATTTGATGAATTAAAGTTTGTAGTGTTTACAAACCAATCAAACGAAGAAAATTGGAACTATTTTAAGTATTTGCCTCATGTATTTAGTGATGATAAACAGATTCGGTTTTTTGCGACAAATGAAGAAGAATCAATGGAGATTAATGATTATTTAATGCAAGAGTTTGTTTCGAGAGCGAATAAGGAAAAAGAATTGGTTTCTAAAGAAGAATCTGATAGTGATGAGTCAAAAAGTGTTGAAACTTTTAAACCTTATTATCTTATTTTTACGGATGATTATCCTAGTATTCGTAAGTTAGATATTATTAGTAATATTTTAAATAGTTCTCTTTCTTTGGGATTTAGTTTGGTTGTCAGGGATGCTAGGTTAAGGAGATTGCCTAGTGAATGTAATGATTTTATTAATATTAGTGGTGATTCTTCTGCTATTTTAGCTATAGGTCCCGATAGGCAAGATCAAACTTACTTTGTTTTGGATAGTAACACAAATTATCCTATGATAAATTGTGCTAGAGTTTTGGCAAATATTCCTATTGAAATGGAATTTGATCGCCGTAATTTACCAGAATCGATTAATTTTTTGGAAATGTATCGTATTGGAAAAGTGGAACAATTTAATTTGTTGAATCGTTGGAGATTAAATGATTCTACCAAGAGCTTGCGTTCGTTAGTTGGTGTAAATGATTTAGGACAACCTATTTATTTGGATTTGCACGAAAAGAAACACGGTCCACATGGACTGATTGCTGGTACCACTGGTTCTGGTAAGTCTGAATTTATTATTACTTATATATTATCTTTAGCTTTAAATTATAGCCCTAATGATGTTTCTTTTATTTTAATTGACTATAAAGGCGGAGGTTTGGCTGGTGCTTTTGCCAATGCTAAAAATAACATTTATTTACCTCATTTGGCTGGGACGATTACAAATCTTGATAAGAATGAGTTAAATCGTACTTTAATTAGTATAGATAGTGAATTGAAAAGAAGACAAGTTCGATTTAATGAAGCTCGAGAAATTCTTGGAGAGAGCACTATGGATATTTATAAGTATCAAAGGTTTTTTCATGAAGGTAGATTAACAGAAGCAATGCCTCATTTGTTTATTATTTGTGATGAATTTGCTGAGCTTAAGAATCAACAACCAGATTTTATGGATAATTTAATTAGTACTGCTAGAATCGGACGAAGTTTAGGGGTTCATTTGATTTTGGCTACACAAAAACCTAGTGGAGTTGTGAATGATCAAATTTGGAGTAATAGTAAATTTCGTGTTTGTTTGAAGGTACAAAATACATCTGATAGTAGTGAGATGTTAAAAAAACCAGATGCTGCACTAATTAAAAATGCTGGTCGATTCTATTTACAAGTTGGAATGGATGAAGTTTACGTTTTGGGTCAATCTGGTTGGGCTGGTGCAAGTTATATTCCTCAAGATATTGTTGAAGAGCAAAATGATCGTTCTATTGATTTTGTAGATCGACTTTTGAATTCTTATAAAAATGTTCCTAATGAGCTTGGAAAGAAAATTTTGGAGAGTAAGGGTGATCAGTTAACTAATGTTTTGCAATATATATGTACTTTAGCTAGAAAAGAAAATTTGAAATCTAAGCAATTGTGGTTTGATAATATTCCTGGAGTTATTTATCTTGATAAAGTCATCAAAAAATATCATGTAGATGAAGATCATGCACCTTTTGAGGCTATTATTGGTGAGTATGATGATCCATCGAATCAATATCAGGGTGTTTTAAAATTAACTTTAGATGAAACTGGCAATACAATTGTTTATGGCCTTTCTGGTGTTGGAAAAGAAATGTTCTTAAAATCTTTAATTTTCTCTGCTTCTATTCTTAATACAACTTCTCAAATAAATTTTTATATTATTGATTTTGGCTCAGAATCGTTAAGAGCGTTTGGACATCTTCCTCATGTTGCTGATATAGCTTTTCAAGGGGATGATGAGAAAATAACCAAAATGATTTCATTTTTGCTCAATGAGATTAGTTTAAGAAAAAAAATGTTTGCAGATTATAATGGGGAATATAGTACGTATTGTAAATCTACTGGGGAACAAATACCTATATTATGTTTTGTTTTAAATAATTTAGATGTTTTTAGAGAGTCTTATTCTAATATGGATGACATTTTTATAAAAATTTCTCGTGATGGGAAACGTTATGGAATTATTATGATATTAACGGTTACTAGTTCTAGTGGCTTGTTTGGTAGGTTTACTAGAAATTTTGATCATGTTTTTGTTATGGATATGAATAATAAGGATGATTATGTTGGACTTTTAGGAAAGATTGGTAATGTTTTTCCGGCAAGTTTTGAGGGACGTGGCTTATTTAAAAAGGAAATTGCTTATGAATTTCAATGTGCCACGGTTTGTGATAGTGACAAACTTATTTCTTATGTGAATGAGGTGTCTCGTGATTTATTGAATCATAATACTTATAAGCCAAAGAGGATTCCTGTTTTGCCTGAAGTAGTTTCTTTTGATTTTATTGATGAAATTCCTATGGATTTGGAACATGTTCCAATTGGGCTTAATAAAAATAATTTGAGTGTTGCGACGTTTAATTTTAAGGCCGCTAAGGCAAGTATTCTTTCCGCACAAAATATTGAATCTATTATTCCATTTGTTTCTTCTTTATTTCAATTGTTCAAGAAAATGAAAAATATTTCCACGGTTGTTATTGATTTAGGCCAGATATTTAAAGGAAAAAATTTAAATGTTGAGGGTTATTGTGCTACGAATGGAAATGGGTTTTTAGATAGTCTTGATAATTTTATTGATCATAGTATTTTAAATACACAGTTTGAATTAGTGGTTTTCATCATTAATGTTGATAAGTTTATGAATTCAGTGGATAAATTGAAATTTAAAAAATTATTAGATAAAGTTTCTAGCATGTCAAATGTTTCCTTTGTATATGTTGATCAGGTTTATTCTTTAAAGAAATATGTGTTTGAGGCTTGGTACACATCTTCTGTAAATAATGTGAATGGTTTGTGGATAGGTTCTAATGTTGTCGATCAAGGTGTTATTAAGATTTCTGATATTTCTAAGAATCATCGTGAAAAAATAAGTAATCAATATGCTTGGAATGTTAAGAATGGGACTTCTAGTTTGGTTAAGTTGGTAGGAGTTGATAAGGATGAAGAATAAGGTTTTAATTGAGCTATCTGTTCCTAATATATTTTCTGCTTATGAGGTATATATTCCTATTAATGAGAGGGTTGATAAGGTGATAGAAATGTTACTTCGTGGGATTGAGGATATTACGAATCTGACTATTCCAAACAAGGATAAATTTATTTTAATGAATGCTTTTAGTGGGAAAGTTTATAATTATGTGGAGATTATAAGGAATACGGATGTCCGTAATGGGACTAAGTTAGTTCTGATTCAAGTTTAGAAAGGGAGGAGTATAATGTTTGTTGATACACATTGTCATCTGTTTCGTGAGTATTATGATGATATAGATAAAGTGATTCAAGATGCGAAGAATAGCGGAGTGATTTCTTTGTTTGTGGCTGGATGTGATTCTAATTCTAATCAACAAGTGATAGAATTGTTGAAAAAACATGATTGTATATATGGTTGTTTGGGCATTCATCCTAGCGAGGCTTCTTGTTATTCTTTGAATGATTTGCTTTATATAAAAAGTCATTCGGATGATGATAAAGTTTTGGCAATTGGAGAGATTGGTCTGGATTATCATTATACGAAGGATAATATGGAGGAACAAAAAATTCTTTTTTGCAAACAATTGGATATTGCTCAAGAAGCTCATTTGCCTGTTGTTATTCATTCGAGGGATGCAACTCTTGATACGATTTCTATTTTAAAAATGTATCCTAGGGTAAAAGGTGTGATTCATGCTTTTTCTGGTAGTATAGATGTAGCACAGATATATATTGGTTTGGGATATAAATTAGGGATTAATGGAGTGGTTACTTTTAAAAATTGTCATTTGAAGGATATTTTGCCAAGTATTGTTGATTCGATTGTTTTGGAAACAGATAGTCCCTATTTATCTCCTTCTCCTTATCGTGGTATAAAAAATGAACCAAGACGAGTTTCTGAAATAGCTAAATTTATATGTGATTGTTGTTCGATTTCTTTGGGTGAGTTATCAAAGATAACCAATGCTAATATTGATGAAATTTATAGAAAATAGTGATTTTAAGAGGGTGATAAAAGATGAATTCTATTAAGTTTGTTAAACCTAATGTTTCTTTGAAAACGGTAAGTATACCCAATCTTTTGAAAAACAATAAAAATGTTTTTCAGGTAAAAAATACTTATGAGGATGTTAATTTTGAAGATTATCAAAATATAGATGATGATTTTTCGGATGCAGATTGGCAACATATTTTTGATTATAATGTAGCCTGTGCAAGTAATATAGAGGTTGTATGTAAAGAAACAGTTAAAGATTTGCAAGAAAGAAAAAAAGAGTTAGAAAAGAATTTTCAGAAATTTCGACTTACGTATGTTTCTGTAGAAGATCTTAGTAGTGGTGATTCTGTTTTTGCTTTAACACCAGAAGAGTATAGAAATCAAAAAATGGCTGAAATGATGAGTATGTCTTCTTATGTTGATGGCTTACAGTCTTATGATGATCTTGTTCTTCAAGTGAATCAAATGACAGAGGAGTATCAGGAAAGTTTTGAAAAGGCTTTTGAGGCGAATATGGGTTTTTCTTATCAGGATTATCAACAACAATTAGTTTCTTTGGAACAAGATATTTCTTTTTTAAAAGCTTATAAGTATTCTTTAGATCAACAGCTTAAAGTATTACCTTATCTAGCCATTGTTGAAACGAATGAATACCAGGATTTTGTGTCAAATTATAAGAATGATTATGATTTAGCAAATTTTGATATTAATTCTGCTCCTTCTGTTGGTGTGGATGCTGTTATGGTAGCAGAGACTTTAGAGCAAGATGGAAAGAATTTAGCTTCCTATTATCCTTATTGTTTTTTTAATACGTCTTTGAAATCGGTAGAGCGTTATGAGGTTTTAAGTGAAGATGAAAAGATGATGTATCATTTTCTTTTTAAAAATAAAGGGTTTAAGGAAGCAAATCAGTATATTATTGCTTTGGAAGATTCTATTAATTCACGAGTAGGAATTAAGAACGCTTTGGAGTTTGTGAATAGTGTTTCTGATCTTAAGATTAAACTTGATGATATGTCTTCTCAAGAGGAGTTTATCCAAAAGTGTTCTGAGCTTAATATTAGTGAGACAGACATAACGAATTATTTAAAAACTTCAGGAAAAGGTATAGCAGATGGTATTAATACTTTTGGAGATGGGATTAATAAAATTTTTGATAAAGAGGGGATGATTTCTTCTACTCAATATGGACAGATGTTGGTATTATCTGCTTTTGCACAAAATAATAAGAATATTTTAAGTGGAACGTATGAGATAAGTGTAAGTGCTGGTAATATGCTTCCTTCTATGGCTGCAGGTTTGGTTGCTGGAGGTCTTGGTGCGTCTTCTAGTGTAGTTAGTTGGATTGGCTATGGTTCTATGGGGGCTTCTGTTGTTGGAAATTCTAAAAATGAAGCTTTGGTTTCTGGAAATGCTTTTTTACCATCCCTTTTGTTTGGCTTGGGTAGTGGTGCTTCCGAGTTATTTTTAGGAAAACTTTTAGGTAATATGGGGGTTTTAAATGAGAATGCTCAGTTTGCTTTACAGCAAATTTTGAATGAGTCTGTTGAGGAATCTTTGCAAGAGGTTGTTGAAAGTCAAATGAAAAGTGTTATTTTGGATGAAAAAGTGGATTATGCACAGTTGCCTTCTGATATGATAAAAGCTGGGTTATATGGTGGTATTTTATCTGCTGTCTCTACTGGGTCTTTAAGTGGAGTTAATATATTGTTTCAAGGAGTAGATTATAATTTAACTATGGATCAAGCTTTGGAGTTAGCTATGGAGATGCAAGAGTCAAGTGATACTCAGGATGCAGTTCTGAGCAGTTATTTATCTTCACAAAGTTTTACTAGTCCTAAAGATGTTACAGTAAATCAAGAAAGTTCATTGCCAAAGCAATCTTTTTGGAATAAGTTAGCATCTAAGTTTAAGGGGCAAGTACAGTCTTTAAAAGCAGAAATGATAACGGAAAATGATATAGATGAATATTATAACTTAATGGAGAATCCAGTTTTAAAAACTTTATTTTCATTAAAGAATTCTGGAAAAGATGTTTCTGCGCCTCCACAATTACAATCTTCTTTTGCTCGATTATTGGAACTTCATAAATCTTTTGAACAATCTGTATCTGTGAAAAATTCTAGTAATGTTCAAAGTAAGTTGTCTTCCTCTTTAGGATTTAGTAGAACGGACTCTGTTAAGTCAAGTGTTAATGAGCTCATTGAACTTTTAAATACTACTCCTCAATTAAAAAAATATATGTTTCAAACAAACAATGTTACTTTAGAAATTCCTAATAATTTATCTCAAGCTTATATTAATATGCAACAGTTGGTGGCAAAAATAAGTAATGCAGGCTATTCGAGTGTTTTATCTAAGATGAAGTCTTCTATTACTGTTTCCTATCCGCAGGAAATTTTTGCAGTTAGTGATTTGCATGGGAATATAAATTTGTATCAAGAAGTGGTGAAACAGTTAAAAGACAATCCTAGATCTCATTTTTATGTTTTGGGGGATGTAATGGATCGAGGAACTTCTGGTTTAGAAATTCTTTTGAATATGAAAGAACTTTCGGACAAGGGAAGAATTACTTATATACCTGGAAATCATGATGTGGAATTTTATAATTATATGCGTGGAATAGTTGATGGTACAAAAAATAAATTGTTTCAAAATGCCGAAGGATTTTATGAGGTGAACGGTTTTTTTAATGAAACGGAGAATTTAAAAAATTTTAATTCATTTGTTCAAAATTTGTACAGCCAAGGTAAAATTTCTAATAAAATTACTTTAAGTAGTCTTAGTAATTGGCTTGGGTCCCAACCGTTACAACGGGTTGCTTCTGTAAATAATCAAAAATATGTTTTGGCTCATGCGGTTTTTGATTCTAAACTATATAATTATAATAAAAATTTTAATTTAAGTGATTTTTATTCTTTATCACTAAATAATGTGAAATCTGAAATTTATAATCGGGCTAAAAATATTTTGTGGTATAGGGAAGGTACACCATCTACACATATGGCATCATTAAGTGTTCCAATTGGTTATGAAATGATTGTTGGTCATACACCTCAAAATGTAGCTAATAAACATACTTTAGATAGTTCTGGTAAACTTTTTGCTAATTATATTGATACGCATGATAGTAATTTTTCTGCTTTTGATTTGACTATGAAACGACCTTTTACTCTGAGTCAGATTAATTCAGTGAAAATAATGGATGAAATTTTATCTAAAATGCCAGAGGCAATCTCAATTAATATGGAGACGTTAAAGCTTAATGAAACTTTATTTCAGGAAAATTTAAGAAAGATTTCTACTAGTTTAGGTAGTAATAATGATCCTCAATTAGTGAATTTGTTCTGTCAGAGTTTGGAAAAAATTTATAGTCGAACGAGTGATGTGAATGTTGAATATATGATTGAAAATTTATATAAGATTTTACCTGATATTCATTTTTATTCTACCAATATTTTGGATAGTACAAAGTTGGCTTATGAGAAAAAAAATAGCATTTATTTGAATGAATTTCTTTTAAAATCCGATGCAAGTGTGGATGCTTTTTCTCATGAATTAGGCCATGCTTTTCATGATGTTTTGTTCAATAAATCTTTACCTGATAATTTTCAGCAAATCATGGATGATTCTATGAAACGGATTCAAACACAGACAGCAAATACACTTGCAAACTGGATGATGGAAACAAATACTAAATTTAAAAATAGGCAAGCAATGTATGCGTCAAAAATTTCTAATAATGTTGCATTGAAAGATTCTTTGAAACAAACATACGTGAAGGCTCTTAATAGTTTGGATTCAAATGCTCTTTCAAATTATGTTAATAATGTATTAGTTGATTATAAAACCATTGATAGTGTTTCAGATTTTCTTGTGAAAAAAAATCTGAATAATGTGGCAATGTACCTTACTAGGAATGATTTTATTGGAAAGGCGGCTTCTGATGATATATTGTCTTCTGTGTTTTCAAAACAGCGTATTTTTGATGATTCTAAGATTTCTAATATTTTTGGACATAGTAGTGATTATTATCAAAGTAATTATAATAGAAATGCTGAAATGGTAGCTGATTATTTTCAATTAAAAATTTATGGCTGTACGGAAGAAATTACTAAATTAACTGACATATTAGGGGTTGAGTGGTATAATATGATGGAAAGTCAAATGAATCGGTTTGTAACGGGGTTACAAAATAGATAATTTTTTTTAGGAGGATTTAAAGTATTATGGAACAGAATTATAATATAAGTGATGAACAGATGGAAATGATATGTGCTATTTTCGAATATCAATATTTTGAAGCATTTAAAAAGAGACATTTGACGGAGTATTCTTTAGATGATTGTTATATAATTGCTTTTCCTGAGAAGTGGGACGGGCTTACTTTTCAAGCGAAGATAGAATTTTTAAAAAATGCTATTAATGATGATAGAGATTTAGATTCTTATCGTGAATTGTGGCCATTGATTCGATAGGAGGGTTGAAGATGGAACAGAAAAAATATTTGCCAATAGGTACTGTAGTTTTACTTAAGAATAGTCAAAAAAGATTGATGATAATAGGTTTTTGTACTTTTGATGGGGAAGATAATGAGAAAATTTATGATTATTCTGGTTGTTTTTTTCCTGAGGGACTTATTTCGTCTAATCAAATTTTCTTGTTTAATCATAATCAAATTGAACGAATATATTCTATGGGGTTCGTAGATAATGAAGCGAAAGAATTTCAGGATAAATTAAAAAAGATTGGACAAGAGAATCCTTCACGCAATTTTTGACAAACTAGAGTCCTTATGATATGATTTTTATGTAAATAGGTGATGTGAATGAAACAAGTGACCAGAAAGATAAAATTTGTTTTACAGATGCTAATTCTTGTCTTTGTTGTTTTAATAGCGAATATTAGTACAAATATGGTGTTTTCTACTGTTTCTAATGATGCAAGTAACCGTGTAATTAACTTAACTACGATGGCAATGAAATTGGAAGAAGACATTAAAAATGATATCTATAGTGCAAAGGATACTTATACAGGAGATGTTACTGGGTATGGAGCTGATTGTGCTTTGTGTAGTGGGAAGCTTTCTTGTGCACCTAATTATTATGTTTTAGATGGGACTACTACTTATACGGATTCTATTTATGGGTCTGTTCGTATCGTTGCATCTAGTAAGAATTTACCTTGTGGGTCTGTCGTGCGTTTTCAAATAGATAAGTTATCTAGTGAACCTATTATTGCGATTGTGCTTGATCGTGGCGTTTTGGGAAATGATTTAGATTTGCTCATGCCAAGTGAAAATGATGCTTCTTTGTATGTTGGAAGAAATACTGTAAGTTATGACGTGTTGAGAGAAGGATGGTAGTTCTTCTTTTTTTCTTGTCTTTTTTATGATATAGTACCATAAAGGAAATGAAAGTTATGGAAAAGATTTATGCAAAGAAAAGTTTGGGACAAAATTTTTTGAAAGATAGTAATGTATTAAAAAAGATTGCTAATTCTTTTGATGTGTGTGAAAATGATTTGATTATTGAGATTGGACCAGGGAAAGGTGCTTTAACGAAATATTTATTAGATAAAAAAAGTTCTCTTATTTGTTATGAGCTTGATGAACGTTTAAAAGAATGTTTGATTTATTTTGAAAGTGAGAAGTGTCATATTGTTTTTGATGATTTTTTAAAAAGAGATATTGCTCAAGATATTCAAGAAAATTATCAACATATCTATGTAATCGCGAATATTCCTTATTATATTACAACTCCTATTATAGAACATATTTTAGAAAGTAATATTAAGATTGATGGAATGACTTTGTTGGTCCAAAAAGAGGTAGCTTTGCGTTTTAGTGCTCAACCTAAAAGTAAAGATTATGGCTTTTTTACGGTATATTTAAATCATTTTTTTGAAATTGAGAAACTTTTTGATGTACCTGCATCCTCTTTTTCTCCAGTACCTAAAGTTACAAGTGCAGTAGTAAAATTTATTCGAAAAAAGGAGGTACATTCTATTGATATGGAACGGTTTAAAGTTTTTTTGAAAGAGGCTTTTTCACAGAAAAGAAAGAAATTAAAGAATAATTTAAAAAGTTATGATTGGAATGTATTTAAAGAGGTTTTGTTGGAGAATCATTTTGATGAAGATGTTCGTGCAGAGGAAGTTTCGTATGATGTGTTTCTAAAAATGTTTTTAAAAATTAGTGATAGAAACTAATTTTTTTTCATATAGTTTTCTAGGTGAAGCCAAATGACTCTGAATGTAGGAGATTTTGTCACGCGTTTTAAATATAATCATGATGTTGTATTTAAAATCTTATCTATTAAAGGTGAAGTGGCATATTTGAAGGGGGTTCATGTTCGTCTTTTTGCAGATGCTCCTTTAGAAGATTTATTGCTTTATAAGTTGGAAGATAGGGATATTTTGGAAGATGATGAAATTGTTTTGTTTGATTCGGATCGCAGTGGTTATTTTTTTCTTCCTGGAAAAGTTTTGCATATTGATGCAGATAAAGATTATTTAGAAAGGTGTTTAAAGTTTTATAAACGTAATAAAGTAATGGCTGTTGGTAAACAAATATCGGAAAAAGAAATTTATAAAGAAATTAAGAATTTGTTGGTGGAGTATCAACCCGATATTGTGATTATTACTGGTCATGATGCTTTTTATTCGAAAAAGGGAAGTAAGGATGATATTAAGAATTACAAAAATACAGAATATTTTGTAAAAGCTGTGAAAGAAGCTAGAAAATATGAAAAGAGTCATGAAAAGTTAGTGATAATTGCTGGTGCTTGTCAAAGTGATTATGAGGAGTTAATTAAAGCCGGTGCGAATTTTGCAAGTTCTCCGAAAAGAGTAAATATTCATGCTTTAGATCCTGCGATTATAGCCACTGTTTTAGCCATGAGTGAACGTAATAAGGAAATTGATTTAGTTGGTTTGCTAGGGAAAACAAAATATGGTTCAGATGGTATGGGTGGCATTATTAGCAATGGTATGATGTATGTTGGATTCCCAAGATAAAGGAGGATATATGAATCTAGATATTGTTCGAGATGAGATAAAAAAGTATTTGAATAAGCAGGTAGTTGTTGAGGTTTATGGGATGCGTAATAAAAATTATCAGTATTATGGTACGCTTTCAGGTATTTACCCTTATGTTTTTACGGTTTTGATTGATGGAAATCAGAAAAGTTTTAATTATTCTGATGTGATTATTGGTGATGTTGTTGTCAAATTGCCGTAAAATGCTTGAATTCTAGTAACGTATGTTTTAAAATATAGGTATAAGTTAGATATAACTTTAGGAGGAGAAAATATTATGAAGATTACATCTGTAAGTGTTCGTAAGATTACGAAAGAAAATTCAAGATTGAGAGGAATTGCATCTGTTTTATTGGATGATTCATTTGCTATTCATGATATTCGAATTATTGAAGGGGATAATGGGCTCTTTATAGCTATGCCAAGTAGAAAAACGGCTACTGGAGAATATAAAGATGTTTGTCATCCAATTAATCCTGATGTACGTACAGAATTTACGAATGCAATTTTAGATGAATATAATAAGGCTGAAGAATAAAATAATTTCCTAGTTGTCTAGGATTTTTTTTGTATATTTTATAAGGATGTTTTTTATTCAATGAATTCTGATGATGTACAGAATTTACTAGTGCATTTTTAGATGAATATAATAAAGTTAAAAATATTTATGGTTGCAAAATCGCCAAAACTGATGACAAATATAGATAATATTTATATTATTAGGTTGTGGTGATTTTTAATGTATAGAAAATTTTGGAATACAATTGAAAAATGGGATAAAAGTGATCAAAATAAAATGCCTCTAATTGTTATTGGAGCAAGACAAGTTGGCAAAACGTATATTATTGATAAATATTGTAGAGACAATTATGTAAATTATTGCTATATAAATTTATTTTCTGATAAGAGACTGATTGACTGGTTTAAAAATTTAGATACATTTGAAAAAAAACTTGAAGTTTTAAAGATGACATACAATATTAATTTAGATGACGAGAATACTATACTATTTGTAGATGAAGTCCAAGAAAGCGAAGAGTTTATTGAAAGTTTAAAAACATTCTGTGAGCAAGGTTATACAAATATCATTTGTGCTGGGTCTTTATTAGGTATTAAATTAAAAAGATTTGAACATTCCTATCCTGTTGGAAAAGTTTATGAAGAATATTTATATCCTATGGATTTTGAGGAGTTTTTGATAGCAATAGGTAAGCAAAGATACATTGATTCTATTAAATATTCTTTTGATAATAATTCTGAATGCTTGTTTCATGAAGAATTAATGGAGGACTTCAAACACTTTCTTTTTTTGGGTGGCATGCCTAAGATTATTCAAAATTATTTAGATTGTAATCAAAAGTTATCTAATGTGAATAATAAATTCATTAAGAATATTATGCGTTCTTATATTGAAGATATGAACAAATATAATACAAATAGTAAGGAAAGTCTTAGAATAGAAAGAGTTTATCAAAATGTTCCAAGTCAACTTGCTAAAGAAAATCAAAAATTTGTTTTTGCACAAATAGATAATAAAGATAATCGGAAAAGAAATTATGTTACAGCTCTTGACTGGCTTATTGCAAGTAATTTCGTTTTGCCTTGTTATGCTGTAAGTAATCCGATATATCCTTTATTGGCATTTCGTAATGATAATAATTTTAAATTGTTTTTAAATGATACAGGCATATTAGTTTCAATGGTTGATATTGATAAAATTGATATTTTGATGAATAATGATTTTCCTTTTAAAGGTGTTTTGGTTGAAAATTATGTAGCGTGTGAACTTATAAAAAACGGCTTTTCTTTGAATTATTGGAGCAACAAAAATGATCATAGTGGTAATGCTGAAGTTGATTTTGTTATTCAAAATGGTAATTGCATAATTCCAATAGAGGTAAAAGCAGGGACGGATACTAGATCAAAATCGCTGGAAGTGTATCGTAATAAATTTCATCCTAGTTTTATGATTCGAATTTCTGCTAAAAATTTTGGATTTCAAAATAATATGAAATCTGTTCCTTTATATGCTGTTTTTTGTATTGTTAAAAATTATGGAAATGTGGATAATTTTTGAATATAATCTTTGAATCATTCATATATTTTATTGGGTGAATCTATATGGAACAAGAAAATATTGAATTAGTACATAGTAATCATGAAGTTAAAATTATTGATCGAAGGGAAATTTATTTGAGTGGAGTAAAGAAAATTACTAGTTTTGATCATGAGGAATTTTTACTTGAAACAACGATGGGTGTATTGCTTTTGAAGGGCAGTGGACTTGAAATATTAAAGTTGGATACTCATGATGGAAATGTTCGTATTAAAGGAAAAATCAATAGTTATCAGTATTTAGAAAAAAATGGAGGAAAAGCCAAGGAAGAAAGCTTTATGGCTAAGTTATTTAAATAATGGATGAAGTAACTCAATTGTTGTCCTTTTTTGTTTCTTTTTGTTTTGGTTTTTTCTTTCATATATTAACAAATTTTCATTTTAAAATAACGGATACTTATTCCGTATTGATGCGTTATATTACTACGGTGTTGTTTGTTATAGATATTGTTTTGATGTATGTTTTGAGTTTATATTATTTAAATAATGGAATTATTCATATTTATTTTCTAATTTTTGTTTTTTTAGGCTTTTTTGCTTATGGCTTTTTACATAAAAATGTCAACTTAAATAAAGTTTTGCCTCGTAAAATTGCAAAGTATATTTACAAGTGATATAATTTTTGGTGAAAGATTAGGTGGCATGTGTGAAAAAGCATAAATCTTCTAAAGCTAGAAAAAGATTTTTTGTTTTGACAATTCTGTTTTTTGGTGTTGTTTCTTTTTCGGTGGCATCTATTTTTAAGGATTGGATGGCTATTGTTTCTAATAAACAGCAAATTGCTTCTTTAAATGTTTATTATGACGAACTTTTAGAAGAAGAAGAAAGCTTAACTAGTGAAGTGACGAAGCTACATGATGATGAATATGTTGCTCGTTATGCACGTGAAAAATACATGTATTCTTTACCAGGTGAATATATTATTAAAATTCCAACTAGTGATTAGTTGTTTTTTTTCTCTTTTTCCTTTAAACTATTGTTAGTGGTATTTATGGATAAGTATTTTCTATTTAAAAATTGTAATTTAATGTTTGATAATAAGGTTATGATATCTTCTTTTGATATTCAGCTGGATTGTAATGTTTGTCTTTTAGGAGAAAGCGGTACGGGGAAATCCATGTTATTAAAATATATTGTTTCTCATTCTGACTTGTATCAGACGAATGGTAAGGTTTCTTTTTATTTTGGGGAGAGTAAAAATTTAGATAATTGGGAAACTTTTTTTTCATTCGAAAAGTTAGATTTTGATACTCAAGAGTTTTTAAAGAATTTTTTGAAAGATGCTACGGGAATGAAGTATGGTCTTTGTATAAAAATTATGGAAAATCCTGATTTTTTGTTTTGTGAACAATTAAAATTGTCTCGTAATGATATGTCTATTTTATTGAATTTTTTTCGGAAGAAAAATATTAAGTTGTTTTATGTGACGAATCAAATTGAGCAAACAGTTTTGTTTGATTATTTAATCGTACTAAAAAATAATCAAGTTGCGATTGAAGGAAAAACTGCTTTGGTTTTAAAGGAAGAAAAATTAATGAAGTTACTTGGTTATTCTTTACCGTTTTATGTTAATTTGTCTAAACAACTGGGATATTATGGACTAGTGGATGCGATATATTGTAGTAAGGAAGAGTTGGAGGAAGCTATATGGCAATCAAAATGAGTCAATTTTTAAATCCGAATCATTTTTCTATTTTGGTTAATTTTCCATCTAAGATTAGGGGAGTTACAAGTGATGTTCATTCGGGTTATGTTTTGGAATGTAAAATGAAAGAGAAAATTTGTGTTTATGATTATCTTAAGCGTGAGACAGATTGTTTGGATGAAAAAATATGTATGGCTTTACAATTGGTAAAACTTAAGGCTAGTTTATTTACTGTTTCTATGGATTGTTTGACAAAATTGGAAGTGAAGAAGGTTCTTTTAGCTAAGGTTTTATTGCTGCAGTCTGAGGTTATTGTTTGTGAATATTTTTTTGAAGAATTGATTTATTCTGAAAAAGAATATTTTAAACGTTTTTTTCGAAATCTTATGTATAAACAGGGGAAATCGTTTATTTTGATTGAAAATGATATGAATTTTGTTTGTGAAACGGTTAAACAGTTTTATTTGTTTACTGTGAAAGGAAAATATAAGTTGATAACTGATTTTTATGATGATGAAATTTATAAGTATGTTTCTATGCCTTTTACGGTAGAGTTAATTAAGTATTTTGAAAGTTGTGGTCATAAGGTAGATCATGAGATTACTTTTGATGAGACTTTAAAGGCCATTTATCGAGGTGTGTCATGAGATATTTAGTAAGAATAAGTTATGATGGTAGTAAGTTTCAAGGGTTTCAAAGATTGAATAATAGTAGGGGTGTGCAAAATGAACTTGAAAGGGTGCTTTCTATTTTAAATGGTTCTTTTGTGAGTGTGAAAGGAGCTGGAAGAACGGATGCCAAAGTTCATGCTCTGGATCAATGTGTACATTTTGATTTGGATTTAAACATTTCTTTAGATAAACTTAAGTATGCTATGAATCGTTTGTTATGTGATTATGTGGTTATAAATTCTGTAGAAATTGTGGATAAGTCCTTTCATGCAAGATATAGTGTAAAATTGAAAAAATATATATATAAGATATATGTTGGTGAGAAAAATTGCTTTTATGCTGATTATAGTTGTGCATGTTATGCTCCGTTGTCACTGGAGTCTATGAGAGAATGCTGTAAGCTTTTTTTGGGTAGTCATGATTTTCGAAATTTTGTGAGTGGGGAAAGAGAAAGCTATATTTCTGAAATTCTTTCTTTTGATGTATTTCAGGAAGGCGATTTTTATATTTTTGAAATTGTTGGTCCAGGTTTTTATCGTTATATGGTTAGAAGTATCGTTGGAGCTGTTTTGGATGTGGGATGTGGTAGAACTTCTATTCAAGCCGTTTTAGATTCTTTGTGTTGTCGTGATAATCATAGATTTTCGGTGTTGCCTGCTCAAGGATTGTATTTGGCTGAAATTCAATATTGATTTTTCTTTTGTAAAATATTTTGTTTGAAACTCCTGATTTTTCCTCATTCTTTATTATTTGTAATTGAAAAATAACTTGCTTGCAATTATAGGTTAAATTAATATATAATCATGCTATTCTAATTTTAGAATTGTTATTTGCAAAAAAGCAGAAATTAATTTTACACTAATTAATGTTTGTGTATAATAATTTAAAAGTTGCATTTTGCACGATAAGAGGTGAGTTTATGCAAATAAAGAATTTAACTGTATCCTTTGGAACACAGGATGTATTTGACGATATAAATTTAGTTGTTGGTGATAAGGAAAAAGTAGGAATAGTTGGTGTTAATGGAGCTGGTAAAACAACTTTTTTAAAAGTTATTTTAGGAATTTTAGTGCCAGATAGCGGAAGTATTAAATTTAAAGATAATGCTCGTAAAGGGTGGTTACCCCAAGTTATTCGTGATGAAGTTCCTTCTATGAGTATTACCGTTTTTGACTTCTTATTATCAGGTAGGCCAATAGAAAAATTGAATTATGAATTACAACAGGTTTATGAAAAGATTGCCCTTGAAATAAATGAAACAAAACAAAGTAGTCTTTTTAAAAAAGCAGAAAAATTACAAAACCAATTAGACTATTGGGATTATTATAGTTCCGATTCCGATTTATTGAAAATTATTCATGGTATGGCTATTCCTGATAGTATGTTAAATCAGAAATTAAATGAATTATCCGGTGGACAAAAATCAAAAGTTGCATTTGCTAAATTACTATATTCAAAACCTGAGATTATTTTATTAGACGAACCTACTAATCATTTGGATAATGAAACAAAATCTTTTGTGATAAATTTTTTAAAGAATTATAAAGGCAGTGTTTATGTTATTTCTCATGACGTTGATTTTTTAAATGAAATCTCAACAAAAATATTGTTTTTAGATAAAAGGACAAAGAAAATGGAGTTATATGATGGTAATTATGATAACTTTATAAAATTACATGATGAAAGAGAAAAATCATTGTTAAAAGAAGCTGAACAACAAGAAAAAGAGATAAAAAGATTACAAGATATTGTGAACAAATATCAATCAGTATCAGGTAAACGTAAAAAAATGGCACAAGATCGTGAGAAAAAACTAGCAAAAATTTTAGAAAATAAAATTGAGGTAGCTCCTACTCAAAAGTCAGTACAAGTGCAAATGGAAATGACTAGGGAAAGTTCCACTTTTCCACTTAGAGTAACAGATTTATCATTTAAATATAATAAAGCTTCTGATAAAAGTTTAATTAAAGATTTATCCTTTGAGATTAGACGTGGTGAAAAGTTTTTAATTGTCGGTGAAAATGGTGTTGGAAAATCTACTTTATTAAAATTAATTGTTGGAGAGCTTATTCCTGATAATGGGATTATTCAAATTGGTAATAAAACAGATGTTGGTTATTATGCTCAAGAACATGAATTATTAGATAATAACAAATCGGTTTTAGATAATTTTTCAGACTTATGTATGTCTCAACGACAAGTTAGAAGTGTATTAGGAAGATTTTTGTTTTATGGGGATGATGTATTTAAAAAGGTTGGAGTTTTATCTCCGGGTGAAAAAAGTAGAGTTGCGTTAGCTAAACTATCATTAAAGGGTGCAAACTTGCTTATTTTGGATGAACCTACTAACCACTTAGATCCTGAAACTCAAATGATTATTGCAGAAACTTTTAAAACATTTGAAGGACCAATGCTAGTGGTATCGCATAATCCTGAATTTGTAGATTTTTTAGGTATAGAAAGAACTTTAATTTTACCTCGTGGTGAACTAGCATATTATGATAGAAAAACTGTTGAACATTTTTATGATCTTAATATAGAAAAGGATAGTTATAGAAAAATGAAATTTTAGGAGTAGTATTATGAAGGAATTAACTTTACAAATAAGCCGGTTGGAAATTTATTTTTCGAAATAACTGGTTAGAATTTGTACATTTACCCACTGTTTTTCGTTCGATTTTGTTTGACTTTATGGATGGAATCGCATATAATTTTAATCGGTACATTTTTATTTATCTGAGAGAAGTTTGCCTTGGGAAAGTGAATTTTCTTTTCGGATTAGATGAAAGGATTTGAAAGTATGAGTACATTTTTACAAAAAAAAGAAAATGTTGAACGCAAATGGTATGTTATTGATGCCGATGGAAAAACTTTAGGACGTGTAGCTACTAAGGCTGCTACTATCTTAAGAGGAAAGCATAAACCTACTTATACACCTAGTGTTGACTGTGGGGATTATGTAATTATTATTAATGCATCTAAAGTGAAATTAACTGGGAATAAGTTAGAGGACAAGATGTATTATAATCATTCTGGTTATCCAGGAGGACTTAGAGAACGTAATGCTAAGGAAATGATCCAAAATTATCCTGAAGAAATGATGGAACGTGCAGTTAAAGGTATGCTTCCACATGGGCCTTTAGGTAGACAAATGGGTAAGAAGTTATTTGTTTATCGTGATGAAAATCATAAACATATGGCTCAAAAACCTATAGAAATGAAAGTAGATTAAGGAGGATAGTTTATGGCAAAACAAAGTTGGAGTGCTACAGGTAGAAGAAAACGTGCTGTTGCACAAGTTACTTTAACTAGTGGAACTGGAAATATTACAATTAATGGTGTAGATGTGAATGAATATATGCCTGATAAAATCTTAGTGTTAGATTTGAAGCAACCTTTAACCTTAACAAATAATGAAAATCGTTTTGATATTTCAGTTACTGTTAAAGGTGGTGGATATGCCGGTCAAGCTGGTGCAATTCGTTTGGGTATTACTAGAGCGTTATTAAAATTTGATGCAAATACGGATCAAACTGCTGATACTGCTTATCGCAAGATTTTAAAATCTGCAGGAATGATTACTAGAGATCCAAGAATTAAAGAACGTAAGAAATATGGTCTTAAGAAAGCTCGTCGTGCACCACAATTTTCAAAACGTTAATATTTTCTTATTAAACCCTTTAAACTATATGTTTATCGGGTTTTTGTTTTGTTT